>JACDAP010000162.1 GCA_013695395.1 Solirubrobacterales bacterium | reverse complement strand
CGCCGGAGGAACAGATCGGCGCCCCGCGGGACGACGTTGTTCAGCACGCCGAGGAGTCGCACGATCTTCGGGTAGTGGAGCGCCCGGTCGTCCCTCTCCACCGCCTTGACGATCTCCCGCGCGAGGTCGGCGGCGTTCGCCGCGTCGGGCCCGCCCCGATACCAGGCGGGCATCCGCTCCTTCTCGTGGTCGTGCAGCGAGGTCGCGATCTCGCCGGGGTAGACCGTGGTGAGCGAGACGCCGGTCTCGGCGAGCTCGTGTCGCAGGGCCTCGGCGAAGCCGCGCTGCGCCGCCTTGGTCGCGCCGTAGACCGCCGCACTCGGGAAGGAGCGCAGCGCCGCGCCGCTCGAGACGACCACGACGTGTCCCGACCCCGCCGCGAGCATCGGCGTGAGGCCCGCGTGCACCGTGTAGACGGTCCCCATCCAGTTGACCTGGGTCATCCGCTCGGCTGCCTCGACCGGCGCCTCCATAAACGGCTCGTAGTGGGTGATGCCCGCGTTGGCGACGAGCAGCTCGAGCCCGCCGGCCTCCTCGACGAACCGCCCGACCGCGGCCTCCACCGAGGCTCGCGAGGCGACATCGCACTCGAGCACCACGTGCCCGTCCCCGGGCAACGAGTCGACCAGCGCGGAGAGCTCGTCGGTCGAGCGCGCCGCGAGCCCGACCACCAGCCCCCGATCCGCCAGCTCCCGTGCCAGGGCGGCGCCGATTCCGCGGGAGGCGCCGGTGATCAGCGCGCGCATGCCAGGGCGAAGCTCCATGCGGGCAAACCTACCGGCCGCCGGTAGCATCGAGGTCGTGAGCAGCCAGCATGCGACCGTCGCCGAAGAGGAGTACCTGGAGACCCTGTTCTGGCTCCACGAGGTCGGGCTGCCGAAGACGGGTGCCAACCTCGCCCGCGCCATGCAGCTCTCCGCGCCGACGGTGCACGAGATGATCCGCCGGCTCGAGGGGGACGGATACATCACGCGCGCGAAGGACAAGATGATCTCCTTCACCGAATCGGGCGAGGAGCACGCACGCAGCATCGTCTCCCGCCACCGGCTGGTCGAGCGCTACCTGACCGACATCGTCGGCGTGCCGTGGGATGACGTGCACGAGGAGGCCGAGAGCCTCGAGCACAACATGTCCCCGCGCTTCGAGGCCTACATCCGCGGTGCCGTCGGCGACGCCACGACCTGCCCGCACGGCCACCCGATCGAGACCGGCAAGCGGATCGAGGGCGTGCCGCTGGCCGACGTCCAGGCGGGCGCGAAGGTCACGGTGCTGCGCTTCGAGAACGAGGCTGAGGACCTCCTCCACGTGCTGAAGGCGAGCGGCCTCGAGCCCGGCCTCGAGGGCACGCTTTTGACCTCCGACGAGGAGGTCGTCGTCCTCACCACGACCGACGGCACCGACATCGAGGTCACCCCGTCGGTCGCGGCGACCGTCTCGGTGCTCGCCGACCCCTCGCCGCCTCCGCGCGTGATGCTCCCCGAGCAGCTCGTCCTCGCGGTCAAGCGCTACGGGCGCTGAGTGGCCGCCCGCAACCTCGTCAACCTCAAGGATGTCGAGAAGGGCTACGGCAGCCGGACCGTCCTCGCGGGCGTCACCCTCGGGATCAGCGCCGGGGACCGGATCGGCGTCGTCGGCCGCAACGGCGACGGCAAGTCCCCCCTGCTCAAGCTGATCGGCGGGCGCGAGGAGCCTGACGCGGGCGCCGTGACCCGCCTGGGCGGCCTCCACGCCGACATGATCACCCAGGGCGACGAGCTCGACGGCACCCGCTCGATCCGCGACGAGCTCGTCGGCGGGCGCGCCGACCACGAGTGGGCGGCCGACAAGACGTTCCGCTCCGTCCTCGACGGCCTGTTGGGCGGCGTCACGATGGCCCGCTTCCCTCAGGGCCTCGACACCACGATCGCGCCGCTCTCGGGCGGTGAGCGCCGGCGGATCGCCCTGGCCAAGCTGCTGCTCGACGGCCCGGAGCTCCTCCTCCTCGACGAGCCGACCAACCACCTCGACGTGGAGGGCGTCGCCTGGCTCGCGCGCTTTCTGGCTGTCCGTCGCGGGAGCCTCGTGGTCGTCACCCACGACCGCTGGTTCCTCGACGAGGTCGCCACGCAGACCTGGGAGGTGGCCGACGGCGAGGTCCACCAGTACGAGGGCGGCTACGCGGCCTACGTCCTGGCCCGGACCGAGCGCGAGCGTCAGGCGGCCGCCCAGGACGCCCGGCGCCAACAGCTCCTCCGCAAGGAGCTCGCCTGGCTGCGTCGCGGCCCGCCGGCCCGGACGAGCAAGCCGAAGTTCCGCATCGAGGCGGCCAACGCCCTGATCGCCGACGAGCCCGAGCCGCGCGACAGCGTCGAGCTGCTGCGCTTCGCGGGGGCCCGCCTCGGCGGCAAGGTCCTCGACGCGGAGGGCGTGAGCGTCACCTACGGCGAACGCGAGCTGCTCGGTGGGGTGACCTGGCGGCTGGGTCCGGGGGAGCGCGTCGCGCTCGTCGGCGTCAACGGCTCGGGCAAGACGACGCTCGTCAAGCTGCTCTCCGGTGAGCTCGAGCCCTCGCGCGGGCACGTGACCCGCGGGCAGACCGTCCGCCTGGCGCACCTCTCGCAGGACACCGCCGAGGTCCCCGGCCACCTCCGCGTGCTCGAGTCGCTCGAGCTGATCCGCGGCCGCACGACCCTGGCCGACGGGACCGAGCTCACGGCGGGCTCGATGTGCGACCGCTTCGGGTTCCGCGGGGCCCGCGCGCGCACGCTCGTCCAGGACCTCTCCGGCGGGGAACGGCGCCGGCTCCAGCTCATGCGCCTGCTGATGGACGAGCCGAACGTCCTGCTCCTCGACGAGCCGACCAACGACCTCGACATCGACACGCTCACCGCGCTCGAGGACCTCCTCGACGCCTTCGCGGGCACGATCGTCGTCGTCTCCCACGACCGCTACTTCGTCGAGCGGGTCTGCGACGACGTGTTCGGGCTGATGGGTGATGCGGGCCCGGCGCCGAGCGGCCCCTCATCGATCGGCGGGGGCCTGCGGCACCTGCCCGGGGGCATCGGTCAGTACATCGAGCTCAGGGCGAACGCGGACGGCGACGGAGGTGGGACGGCAGCGCCGCCGGCCCTCGCCCGCGCGCCGGAGGCTCGTCCGGTCCTCGGACAGGCCGAGCTGCGGGCGGCGCGGAAGGAGCTCGCCCGGCTGGAGCGTGCCCTCGAGAAGCTCGCCGCGCGCGAGGCGCTCCTCCACGAGGAGATGGCCGCGGCGGCCACCGACCACGATGCGCTCCGCGAGCTGCAGTCGAGCCTGGCTCAGCTCGCCGCCCAGCGGGAGGAGCTCGAGGCGGCGTGGCTCGCCGCGGGCGAGACGCTCGAAGCCTGACGGCCTGGACGCCTGTATCACCCGCACCGATCGGCGGGTGATGCGCTACCCCGTGATCGGGTCGCGCCGCCCGCCTGCGAGCGCGGCGCGAAGCGCCGGGACGAGCGCGGTCGCCGCGTCGTCCTTGTGCACGAACGCCCTGGCACCGCGGGCCAGGAGATCGGCCTCCAGGCCGGGGGAGTCCCGCCCACTGAGCACGATCACCGCCACGCCGGGAGCCGCCCGGGTCACGAGGTCGACGAGGTGCGGGCCCGCCTCGTCGGGGAGGGTGAGGTCGAGCAGCACGCAGGTGACGCCTCCAGCGGAGAGCGCCCTTCCCGCCTGCGCCCAGTCGCCGGCGAGGACGAGCTCGACGTCGGTGCCCAGGGCGTCGCCCACCGTCAGCTCGATCAGCCGCGCAAACCCCGGATGGTCCTCGACCAGGAGGACGCGTGGAGCCGTGCCGCTCACGCTCCGTGGAGCACCTGGAGGGGGACCGAGCATCGGCTCACAAGCTATTCGGCATGAGTGCAAGAATCGTACGAATGCCTGACACGATCTCGTTCGCCCGCGGCGCTCCCTCGCTGGACATCGTCGACATCGAAGGCCTGAAGGCCGCGGCCGCCGCGGCGTTTGACGCCGACCCGGGCGGGACCACCGGCTACGGCACCTCCGTCGGCTACCTGCCGCTGCGCACCTGGATCGCCGCGCAGCACGGCGTCGCGCCCGAGCACGTGCTGGTCACGAACGGCTCGATGCAGGCCGACGCGTTCCTCTTCGATCATCTCGTCTCGGACGGCGACCCGGTCGTCGTCGAGAAGCCGACCTACGACCGCACGCTGCTCGGCCTGAAGGGCCGCGGCGCCGACATCCACATGGTCGAGCTCGAGGGCGACGGCATCGACACGGCCGCGTTGCGGAGCCTCTGCGAGAGCGGGACGGTGCCGAAGCTCGCGCACATCATTCCGAACTTCCAGAACCCCGCCGGGTACACGCTCTCGCTCGAGAAGCGCCGGGAGCTGCTCGTGCTCGCCGAGGAGTTCGGCTTCCTGATCTTCGAGGACGACCCGTACATCGCGATCCGCTTCGCCGGTGAGGAGCTCCCGACGATGCTCGAGCTCGACGAAGGCAAGGGGAACGTGGTCTACGCGTCCTCGTTCTCCAAGACGGTCTGCCCGGGCGCGCGCGTCGGGTACCTCGTCGGCGCCCCGGACCTGATCAAGGCCATCCAGGGCATCGCCACGAACACCTACATCGCGCCAAACATGTTCGCCCAGTCGATCGTCTATCGCTTCTGCGTCGACGGGGGCCTCGACCGCTCGATCGCCACGGTGAAGGCCGCGCTCGCCGAGCGCGTCCAGCTGCTGACCGCCGCGCTCGACCGCGAGCTGGCCGAGGCGACCTACCAGGCGCCCGAGGGCGGGTACTTCATGTGGGTGACCCTCCCGGAGGGCACCGACGTCGCCGCGCTGTTCACCGCGGCCGCCGAGCGCGGGGTCGCCTTCGTGAAGGGCACCGACTTCCTGCTCGAGGGCGGGGAGAACTCCCTCCGGCTCGCCTACTCCGGTGTCACGGCGGACCAGATCGACGAAGGCGTCAGCCGGTTGGCCGACGCGTACCGCTCCCTGTCGCCGGTCACCGCGTAGGGGCGTTCGCATGGGGTGAGGTCGGGAGTCACCCGGTAAGCGTGGGTGTGGCAAGGGGACACACGTCCCACGGGGTGTCCGTCGCCTGCATCAAGCCCTCGCCGGTAGATTCCGGGAGGATGTCGTCGATCGTCCGCGCCCCGGCCCCCGCCCCTGCCTCGCGGCTGGCGGGGGTCGTCTCCTCCCCGGTCCGGGAGATCCTGGCGCTGACCGCGCGGGAGGAGGTCATCTCGTTCGCCGGCGGCCTGCCCGCGCCCGAGCTCTTCGACGTGGCAGCGCTCCGCGAGGCGTTCGCCACTGCGCTCGATGACCGCCACGCGGGCCGGGCCCTGCAGTACTCGACGACGGAAGGGCACGCGCCGCTGCGGCAGGCGCTCGCCGCTCGCATGGTGGCCCGCGGGCTGGCGACCGACCCCGACGACGTGCTCATCACCACCGGCTCCCAGCAGGCGCTCGGCCTGGCGGCCTCCGCGCTGCTCGACCCGGGTGACGTCGTCCTGGTCGAGGACCCGTCCTACCTGGCGGCGCTGCAGAGCTTCGCGCTCGCCGGGGCGCGGCTCGTGCCCGTCCCGAGCGGGCCCGACGGGCCAGACCTCGAGATCGTGCGGGCCCTCGTGCTCGAGCACCGGCCGAAGCTGCTCTACGTGGTCCCGACCTTCCAGAACCCGACCGGCCGAACGATCTCCTCGGGCGGACGCGCGGCGTTGGCCGCCCTCGCCGGGGAGCTGGGGCTCTGGCTGCTGGAGGACGATCCGTACGGTGAGCTCCGCTACGACGGGCAGGCCCTGCCGTCGCTCGGGAGCTTCCCCGGTGCCGAGGACCGGACGATCGCGGTCTCATCGCTCTCCAAGGTGCTGGCGCCGGGTCTGCGGATCGGCTGGCTGCGCGCCCCCGAGGCGCTGAAGCGGGCGCTGACGATCGCCAAGCAGGCGGGCGACCTGCACACCTCGACGGTCGACCAGATGGCCGCCGCGACCGTCCTGACGGCGGGCGGGATGGACGCGCACCTCGCGCGTCTGCGCACGACCTACCGCGCTCGGCGCGACGCGCTCCTCGACGGCCTGCCCGCCGCCCTGCCCACCGGCTCGAGCTGGAACGAGCCCGACGGCGGCATGTTCGTCTGGGCGCGCCTGCCTGAGGGCGCGGACGCGACCGCGCTGCTGGTCGCCGCCCTGCGCCACGACGTCGCCTTCGTCCCCGGCGCCCCGTTCTACGCCGGTGCTCCCGATCCGCGCACCCTGCGCCTCTCCTTCACCACCCACGGGCAGGAGGAGATCGCCGAGGGGCTGCGCCGGCTGGCCGCTGCCGTAACGGATGGCTGAGCGCACGCGCTGCGGCTGGGCCCGCGGCCCGCTCTACGAGCGCTACCACGACGAGGAGTGGGGCGTGGCGACCCACGACGAGCGGGAGCTGTTCGAGCTCCTCTGCCTGGAAGGCGCGCAGGCCGGCCTCTCCTGGATCACGATCCTGCGCAAGCGAGACGGGTACCGCCGGGCGTTCTCCGACTGGGACCCGGAGGTGGTCGCGCGCTTCGGTCCCGCCGACCGCGAGCGGCTGCTCGCCGACGCGGGCATCGTCCGCAACCGGCTCAAGGTCGATGCCGCGATCGGCAACGCGCAGGCCCTGCTCGCCCTGCACGGCGCCGGAGGCACGCTGCATGAGGTGCTGTGGGAGAGCGTCGAGGGTGTCCAGCAGGTCAACCACCCGCGCACGCTGGCGGAGGTCCCGGCGAGCACCGAGACCTCCGCCGCCCTGTCCGAGCGGCTGAAGGCCCTCGGCTTCTGCTTCGTCGGCCCCACCACGGTCTACGCGCTGATGCAGTCGGCGGGCCTCGTCGACGACCACGTCGCGACCTGCTGGCGCCGTTCGGGCTGAGGCCCAGCCCGGGCCATGCGTCGCTGGGAGCCGTCCCGGGGAGGAGGCCTTGGCGCGTCCGTCTGGAGAACCCGTCATCCTTCGCGGTGGCGCGCAGGCGCGCCCGTCGGGCGCATGACTCCTCCGCCCGGCACAATCCGATGAGCAAGACCGATACCGAAGCATCGCCCGCGGCAGTGGACGCCGCCCCTCCGCGCCGCCGCTCCCCGCCGGCGGAGGACGAGCGGTTCCACGAGGTCGGCCCACCGCGCGTGCTGGCGGGGCGGGCGACGACGGAGCCGGTCGACCCCGAGCCTGTCTCCACGGCCGAGCCGGTCTTCCTGTCCGAGACGGTCAAACGGATGGGGCGCCGCCGCACCCGCATCCTCGCCGTGCTGAGCCTGCTGGTGGCCATCGGGGCGACACTCACCATCGTCGATGGCTTCGTGGCGCCCGAGCCGGCCGCGCCGATCGAGCAGGCCACGGACGAGGCGTGGAGCGCGGTCACCGCACTCTCCGACGGCCTGCGCGCGCTCGAACCGGACGGTGCGCTCCAGCCGCTGCGCGACGAGGCCCGCACCGCACGCGAGGAGGTGCAGGCCGCCGGGGCCCGCATCAAGACGCTCGAGCTGCCGATCTCGCAGACGCCCCTCCGCATCCGGGTCATCCGCACCCTGCGGGCCGACGACGCCTGGATCGACGCGGTCGGCTCGACGCTCGCCAACCCGAGGAGCAGCCGCCGGGCTGACCTTGCCCGCCTGGCGGAGGCCGCCGCTGTCGCAACCGCCCTGATCGCGGACGACGTGAAGGGCGCCGGAGCGAGCGTGGGCGGGACGGGCCGGCTCCTGTCGGCGACCAAGCGCGGCTGACCCGGGGCCGTCAGGGGACGGTCGGATGAAAGGGGCCGTTACCGGGTACCTCCCCGCTGGGCCAGGCGCCGGACGCGCCGTCCGGCTTGCCTGCGACATGACCTCGAGCGACGACCACACCCAACGCCCGGCTCTCGAGCCGCGTGGCGAGCCCGCTGTCTCATTCCGCGAGGAAGGCAGGCGCGGGCGACCGCTCGGGGTGAGCCCCAGCTCCCGTCGTGAGGTCCTCGGCCGCGATCCGGTGGTCCTGAGCCAGGCGGTCCGCTGGACGAACCGCCGGCGGACCCGGGCGGCGGCTGTCCTCGCCCTGCTCGGCGGTCCCGCCATCGTCACCGGGGTGGTCCTGGCGGCGATGCGCCCGGGAGTCCCGACCCGCGTCGAGACGACGACGGCGGGGGCCTGGGCGGCCACCGGCGCCCTCTCCGACGGCTTGCGCGAGCTCGAGCCCGGTGATCCGCTCACTCCGCTGCGCGACGAGGCCCGGGCGGCTCGCGCAGCCGTGCAGGAGGCCGGGAAGGCGGTCAAGGCGCTCGAGCTCGACGGGGCCGAAGCCTCTGCGCAGCGGCTGGCCGTCCGTGCCCTACGGGCCGACGACGCCTGGATCGACGCGGTCGGGTCCACGCTGGCCAACCCGAGGAGCGACCGACGCCGGGATCTTTCTCGCCTCGCCAAGAACGCTGCGGTCGCGACCGCGCTGATCGCAGACGACGTGGAGGGCTCCGAGGACAGCGTCGGCGGCACCGGCCGGCTGCTGTCCGCCACGAGTCGCCGGGGAGGGGGCCGCGCCGCGAGCCCGGAGTGAGCGTGGGGAGAACGATCCGTTGCGCCCGGTCCGTCCTCATGCCAGCGGTGGAGCGCGACGGATTCAGCGCAGCAGCCGCCGGGTGAGCGAGCCGGCCCAGCCCAGCGCGAAGCCCGCGGCGGCCCCCAGGATCAGCGCACCTTCGAGCTGCCCGCTCGCCACGCCGGTCTCGACCGCGGTCGCCGAGCCCACCGCGAGGGCGAGCGCCGCGACCAGCGCGCCCTTCAGCCGCAGAAGGAACCCCAGTGCGAAGGGGCCTGCGAGTGCCAGGACCACGAGCAGCGGGTCGTCCATGGCACGGCGCCGGGCGCGCTCCGGTCCCGCACCCGCCGGACCCGTGCGAGGGACTCGGCGGGGCGGTCGCCGGAGGTTCAGCTCCCGAGGATCTCCATGGCGATCTTCGCCACCTGGGTCGGGGTGCGGCCGACGCGGACGCCGACGGCCTCCAGGGCCTCGGCCTTGGCGGCGGCGGTTCCGGCGGTGCCGGAGACGATCGCGCCCGCGTGGCCCATCGTCTTGCCGGCCGGGGCGGTGAAGCCCGCGATGTAGCCGACGACCGGCTTCTTCACGTTGTCCTTGATGTAGGCGGCGGCCTGCTCCTCCGCGTCGCCGCCGATCTCACCGGACATGACGATCAGTTCGGTCTGCTCGTCGGCCTCGAACTGCTCGATGATGTCGATGAACGAGGAGCCCGGGACCGGGTCGCCCCCGATGCCGACGATGCTCGAGTTGCCGAAGCCCGCCACGCTGAGCTCGTTGCCGATCTGGTAGGTCAGCGTGCCGGAGCGCGACACGACGCCTACGTTGCCCTCCTTGAAGAACGAGGCCGGGATGATGCCGACGTTCGCCTTGCCGGGGGAGAGGATGCCGGGGCAGTTCGGTCCCACGACACGGGTCCCCGGATGCTTCTCCTTGACCGTGTTGTAGAGCTTGAGCTCGTCGTGGGCGGGGATGCCCTCGGTGATGATCACCACGAGCTCCACGCCGGCCTCCGCGGCCTCCTGCGCGGACGCCGCGGCGAACGGTGGCGGCACGAAGATCATCGCCGTGTTCGCGCCGCTCTCGGCCACGCACGTCTTCCAGTCCCCGAAGACGGGGATGCCCTCGACGTTCTCGCCGGCCTTCTTCGGGTTGATGCCGCCGACGACGTTCGTGCCGTAGGAGCGGTTGTTCAGCGTGTGGAACGAGCCCTCGCGGCCCGTGATGCCGGCCACCGCCAGCTTCGTGTCGTTCCCGACGAGGATGCTCATGCGTTCTCTCCCTTGGCGAGCTTGACGACCAGTTCGGCGGCCGAGTCCATCGTGGTGGCGGCGTGGACGTTCGGCAGAGCCGCGTCCTGCAGGATCTTGCGCCCCGCCTCGTCGTTCGTGCCGTCCAGGCGGACGACGAACGGGACGGTCGGGTTGAGCTCCCCGAAGGCGGCCACGAGGCCATTGGCGACCTCGTCGCAGCGGGAGATGCCGCCGAAGATGTTCAGGAGGACCGCCTTGACCTGGTCGTTCTCCAGGATCAGCTCGATCGCCTGCTTGACCTTCGCGGCGTCCGATCCTCCCCCGGCATCGAGGAAGTTCGCCGGCGTGCCGCCGTACTGGGCGACGACGTCCAGCGTGCTCATGACGAGGCCCGCGCCGTTGCCCATGATTCCGATGTCGCCGTCGAGCTTGACGTAGATGACGTCCTGCGCCTTCGCCTTGACCTCGATCGGGTCGGCGTTGGCGCTATCGCCCAGTTCGGCGTTCTCCTTGTGGCGGAACATCGCGTTCTCGTCGAGCGTGACCTTCGCGTCGAGCGCCTTGACCTGGCGGTCGGGCGTGACGATCAGGGGGTTGATCTCGGCGAGGGAGCAGTCTTCCTCGAGCCAGACCTCGTAGAGGGCCATGAGCGCGTCGGCGACTCCCTCGATGACGTCCTCGTCGGCGCCGCCCCGCTTGGCGATGTCGACGGCGTGCTCGCGGGTCAGGCCGACCAGTGCGTCGACGTTGTCGCGGACGAGCTTCTCGGGCGTCTCCTCGGCGACCTGCTCGATCTCGACGCCACCCTCGCTCGAGAACATCACGAGCGGCTGCTTGGCGCCACGATCGAGCAGCACCGAGGCGTAGTACTCGGTGGCGATGTCCGAGGCGGCCTCGATCCAGAGGGTCCGCACGATGTGGCCCTTGATGTCGAGGCCGAGGATGCTGGTCGCGTGCTCGCGCGCCTCGTCGGTGTTCGCGGCGAGCTTCACGCCGCCCGCCTTGCCGCGGCCACCGATCAGCACCTGCGCCTTGACGACGACCGGGTAGCCGATCTCGTCGGCCGCTGCGATCGCATCTTCAACGGTGGTGACCGCCTTGCCGTCGGAGACCGCCAGGCCGTGGCGTCCGAAGAGCTGCTTGCCCTGATATTCGAGAAGGTCCATGGGGCGCCGGACACTATCGCCGCCGCGTCATACACTGCCTCGCCATATGGCACTTCCGTCCAAAGTCAGTTGGGTCACCTTCGACGTCTACGGCACGTTGATCGACTGGGAGGCGGGGATCTTCGCCGCCTTCAAGAAGGAGGCCAAGCGGGACGGCTTCGCGATCGAAGACCGTGACCGGGACCAGATCATCACGCTCTTCCACGAGTACTCCAAGGACGTGGAGGGCGGCTCCTACGAGCTCTACGCCGAGGTGCTTCGCCAGGTCGCGGTGAAGATCGCCAAGGAGATCGGCTGGCCCCTGGAGCCCTCGCGGGCGGGCTTCCTCCCCGACTCGGTGCCGCGCTGGATGCCCTTCCGGGAGACGGCGCCGCAGCTCAAGAAGTTCTTCGCGAACTACCAGACCGGCCTGATCGCCAACGCGGACGACAAGCTGCTCGGCCTCACCCGCCGCCACATCCCGGGCAACTACGACCTCGTGGTCACCGCCCAGCAGGTCCGCTCTTACAAGCCCGAGCCCGCCCACTTCAACGAGTTCGCGCGGCGCGTCGGCTCGAAGAAGGGCTGGGTCCACATCGGCTCGAGCTACTACCACGACGTCGAGCCGTGCCTGAAGCTGAAGGTCCCGGTGATCTGGGTCAACCGGCGCAAGGAGGAGCTCGAGAGCGGCCAGAAGAAGCCGACCGCCGAGGTCAGGCCGATGCTGGAGGCCGCCAAGCTCCTCGGGGTCTGAGCGGTCGCTCGTGCAGGTTCTCGCGATCCACCCGGACGTGGTGGTCGCCAAGTCGGTGGCCTGGCAGACGACCTGCACGATCGTCCACCGGGGCGACGAGTCGTTCGTGATCGACTCGCCCCTGCACGCGGAGGAGCTCGCCTCCCTGCCGACACTGCTCGAGCAGATGGGCTGGGGGCTCTCCGGCCTGCTGGCCACCCACGGGGACTTCGACCACCTGCTCGGGCGCCTGGCGTTCCCGCAGGGGGCCCTCGGGGTCTGCGAGACGACGGCAGCGCGGCTGAAGGCGGAGATGGGCGGCGCGGCGCGGAGGCTCAGGGAGTTCGACGAGGAGCAGTACGTCGAGCGCCCCCAGCCGCTGCGGCTCGGCGACCTGCAGGCGCTCCCCGTGCCGGGCCGGCTCGACATCGGCGACGAGGAGCTCGTGCTGCTGCCCGCCGACGGCCATACGCACGACGGCATGGCGCTGTGGGTGCCGTGGGCGAAGGTGCTGATCCCGGGTGACTACCTCTCGCCGGTCGAGCTGCCGTGGCTGCAGGAGCAGGGGTCACGAACCGGCTACCTGGCGACGCTGGGCCGGCTCAAGCCCTACGTCGAGCAGGCCGACTGGGTCGTCCCCGGGCACGGTGGGCCGATCGACGGCGCCCGGGCGCTGGCGATCATGCGGGAGGACGTCGCCTACCTGCAGGCGCTCGGCGAGGGCGCCGACGCGGCGGCCGCGGCGATGCCGATCGCCCGGCGCTGCGGACAGATGGCGAAGATCCACGCCGAGAACGTGGCGCGGGCGTGAGCCTCCACCACGTCGCGCTGGAGGTCCGCGAGGCCGACGCCGGTGAGGAGGTCACGTTCTGGGCGCTCCTCGGGTTCGCTGAGGTCGAGCCCCCGGAGGCGCTGCGCGATCGCTCCCGCTGGGTGCAACGCGGCGCCACCCAGGTCCACCTGCTCTTCAGCGCGGATCCGGTGATCCCCCCGAGCGGTCATGTCGCGGTGGTCGCCGAGGCGTTCGCCGAGGTGGGCGCCCGCCTCGCGGCCGCCGGGCGGATCCCCGAGTTGCGCACCGAGCACTGGGGGGCTCCCCGGGCCTTCGTCCGTTCCCCGGCCGGGCACCGGGTGGAGCTCATGCACACGCCCCCCGGGGGCTGAGGCTCGGCGCCGAACTCCGATCCCGGGGGCTCAGTCGCCGCTGCTGATGAGCTCGACCACGTTGTCATCGCCTGCGGAGTCGACGCTGGGCCCCGCGCCAGCGCCAGCGCCCGCGTCCGCGACCCGGTCCCGGCCCGCGCGCTTGGCGGCGTACAGCGCGCGGTCGGCGTGGCCGATCAGCTCCCCGAGCGATCGCCCGTCCTCCGGGAAGCTCGCCACCCCGAAGCTCGCGGAGACCGACAGGGGGGTCTGGGCCTCGGCCAGGGCTACGCGCAGCTTCTCGGCCACGACGAGCGCGGCCGCCCGATCGGTCCCGGGAAGCAGGATGCAGAACTCGTCCCCGCCGCGACGGGCGACGAGATCGACGGCACGCGTGTGGCTGACGAGGGTGTCGGCGGTGTGCCGCAGCGCCCGGTCGCCGGCGGCGTGTCCACCGCGATCGTTGATGGCCTTGAGCTCATCGAGATCGATCGCGACCACCGAGATCGGAGCGTGGTGCTGCTGTGCGTGGGCGAGGAGCCGGGCGGACTCGTCGTCGAAGGCCCGCCGGTTGGTCAGGCCGGTGAGCTGGTCGGTGGACGCCTCGGTCTCCGCGGTGCTGAGCAGGCGCAGGTTGGCCACCACCGGACCCGCCTGGCGGACCAGCTCCTCGATCGTGGAGCGTCCGTCGCCTGCGGAGGCGTCGGCGAAGTCCGCACGCACGGCGCCGACCACGGCGCCGCCGACCAGGAACGGCGTGCAGAGCGAGCGTGCGTTCCCGGAGAGCTCGCAGCGCTCGCAGCGGACGACGACGCCGCCGGCCTTCTCGCGGGTGAACGGCTGCCCGCCGCGGATCGCCATGCAGCCCGAGGGGGCCTTGAGCGCCTCCTCGGCCGTGGGTGCGTCGACGACCTCGACCGTCGTCGCGCCGGTGCGCAGCGAGATCGCCCGTTCGAGCATGCCGTGCACCTCCTGCTCGTCCGCCGCGACCTGCAGGCCCCGTGTGAACGCCGCCTGGACGGCGGCCTCCTCGGCCAGGCGTTCGAGCTGCTGGTGCTGGATGGCACGAGCGAGCCGTCCGCAGAGCACCAGCGCGAGCACGATCGCGAGGGCGCCGAGCAGGAGCTGGAGCGAGATCCCGCGGGTCTGCGCCGAGCGTCGCGCGTCGACCTGGCGTGTGAGCGTCCGCGCGAGCCTGTCGTTCGCCTCGGTGAAGCGGGCGGACGGCACCTCGGCGAGCGCGCGGACCCGACCGAGGACGCGACGAGTCGGCTCGGAGCCGGGAGTCATCCCCTCGCGGACCATGTCGACGAAGCCCTCCCAGGCGGTGATCGCCGAGAGCTGCTGCGCGGCGAGGGGCGAGAGGCCCGCGTCTCCGGCCCGTGCGCGGAGCTCCCGACCGGCGGAGCCCACCCGGGTGGCGGAGGCGAGGTACCCGCGGAAGACGACCTTCGGATCCTCACCGGCGGGCAGAAGACTGACCCTGAGCGCGTCCTTCTGGGTGTCGAACGCGGTCCGGAGCGCGCTGTTGGCATCGAGGGCGCCGAGCTCGCGCTGGATGTCGCGCGCACCCGTGTTGAACTGCCAGGTCAGGCCGCCCGCCGTGGCGAGGAGGATGAGACCGATCAGGAGGCCACGCAGCAGGCCGGGACGGGCCCCCAGCCCAGCCCGGATGCCCCGTGGCGACGCCATGCCCCGTTCATCGGCAGGGCAGCGGCAGCCTTGAACGCTCTCGAAAGGTCGAGCCGGTCCGTGGACGTACGTGCTAGCTGCGGGGGAGGTCCACCTGGAGGTAGAGGTCGCGGCCTCCGCCGAACGCGGGGTTCTCGGTCTCGAAGCCGAAGGAGCGGTAGAGCGCGAGTGCCGGGGCGTTCCGCTCGTTGACGTCGAGCTCCATGCGCCTCGCGCCGCGTTCGAGGGCACGGTCGCGGGCGGCGGCCACGAGCGCACGGCCCAGCCCCGTCCCACGGGCGGCCTCAGTCACGAACAGGTCCTCGAGCAGGCAGTCGGTGCCCGCCCGCCACAGGCCGTGCCGGAACCGCAGCTGGACCACTCCCTCGGGCGGGGAGTCGGCGTCCTTGGCGCCCAGCACGAAGTCGGTCTGCGGGTCCTCGAGCAGCCGCTCCACGCCGGCCAGGAACGCGTTCTCGGAAGGCCAATCCTTGCCGAGATGATCCCGGAAGCCGACCATCAGGCCGGTGACGGTGTCGGCCTCGTGGACCCCTGCCTTCCAGACGTGGGTGCTCACTCGGCGGCGGGCTCCTCGGCGGCCGGGGGGGAGGCGATGGTGGCGATCGGGTCGCCCGCGTTGATCGGCTCACCCTCGGTGATGTGGAGCTCGGAGATCTTGCCGGCCTTGTGCGCGGTGATCTCGTTCTCCATCTTCATCGCCTCGATGATGCAGAGCAGCTGGCCCTCCTCGACCGCGTCGCCCTTCTTGACGAGGACCTTCCACATGTTGCCCTGGAGCGGGGACTCGAGCAGGTCGGGGCCGGCGCCCGCGCTCTTCTTCCGCTCACCGCGCTTCTTCGGGGCCGCGCCGCCGCCCGCGGGCGCGGCACTGTAGGCCGGGGCCTCGCCGACGACCTTCACGTCGAAGCGCTTGCCGGAAACCTCGACGAGGTAGTCGTTCGTGACCTTCTCGGGGGCGTCGTCCTCCACGCGCTCGAGCTTGGGGAAGGCGAGGCTCGCGAGCCACTCCTTGTCCTCCATCAGGTCCTTGCAGGTGGAGCCCTTGGCCCAGTCCTCGGTCTGCAGCAGCGCGGTGTGGAACGGGATCAGGGTCTTCAGGCCCTCGATCTCGTACTCGGCCAGCGCGCGGAGCATGCGGGCGGTGGCCTGCTCGCGATCGGCGTCCCAGACGATCAGCTTGGAGACCATCGGGTCGTAGGTCGGGGAGACCTCGCCGCCGGCGCCGACGCCCGAGTCGACGCGCACGCCGGGGCCGGTCGGCTCCTTGTAGTTCCCGATCTTGCCGGGGGCGGGTGCGAAGTTCATCGACGCGTCCTCGGCGTTGATGCGGCACTCGATCGCGTGGCCGCGCAGAACGACGTCTTCCTGCTTGTAGCTGAGCTCCTCGCCGAAGGCGGCACGGATGCCCTCCTTGACGATGTCGATCCCGGTGACCATCTCGGTGACGCAGTGCTCGACCTGCACCCGGGTGTTCATCTCGAGGAAGAAGTACTCGTTGGTGTCGCTCGAGAAGAGGCCCTCGATCGTCCCGGCGCCGACGTAGTCGACGGCCTTCGCGGCCTCGACGCCGATCTTGCCGATCCGCGCGCGGGTTTCCTCGTCGACGACCCACTCTGGGGCAGGCGCCTCCTCGATGACCTTCTGGTGGCGGCGCTGGATCGAGCAGTCGCGCTCACCCAGATGGATGACGTTGCCGTGCGTGTCGGCGAGGATCTGGACCTCGACGTGGCGCGGGTTCAGCAGGTAGCGCTCGAGGTAGACCGTGCCGTCGGAGAAGAACTTCTCGCCCTCGCGGGAGGCGCCCTCGAAGGCGTCCTTGAGGTCCTTCTCCTCCAGGGCGACGCGGAAGCCCTTGCCGCCGCCGCCGCCGGACGCCTTGACCGCGACGGGGAAGCCGATGTCCTTCTTGGCGATCTTCATCGCGTCCTCGACGGTATCGACGGCCTCGGTGGTGCCGGGCACGATCGGCACACCCGCCTTCTGCATCAGCTCACGGGCCATGGTCTTCGAGCCCATCGCGTCGATCGCGCTGGCCGGCGGCCCGATGAAGGTGATGCCCGCGTCCTCGAGCGCCTTGGCGAACGGGGCGTTCTCGGCCAGGAAGCCGTAGCCGGGGTGGACGGCCTCGGCGCCGGACTCCTTGATGACCTCGAGGATCTTCCCGACGTTCAGGTAGCTCTGGGCGGCCTCGGCGGGGCCGAGCAGGTACGCCTCGTCACAGGCCTTGACGTGCAGCGCGTCGCGGTCGACCTCGGAGTACACCGCGACGGAGGCGATGCCCATCTCGCGGCAGGCACGGGCGACGCGGATGGCGATCTCGCCCCGGTTGGCGATGAGGATCTTCTTGAACATGAGCCGGGAACCCTACCCGCGCTCGCGCGTCAGCGGCGGGCCGACCGCCTACCTGACCTTCACCTTGTAGCGGCGCACCGTCGAGGGCCGGTCCGAGGCCACGCGCACGCTCACGCTGTAGGTGCCCCTGGTGACCCGCTTGCCCTCGAGGCGGCCGTCCCAGCGGATCGAGATCGGCTTGCGGGTCGGGGTGCAGGTCCGCTCCAGGTCGCCGAGCGTCTTGCCGCCGCGCATCACTCGGACGATGAGCCGCGCGGGCTGGGCCAGGCGCAGCGCGGCAAGCTTCGTCGAGCGGCGGGCGCGACCGATCGTGCTCCCACGTCGCGCGAGGGAGCGCACGATCTCCCCGTCGCGGCTCGGCACCTTCACGAAGGCGCGCTGCGATGCGAAACCGGACGTGACCGTGACCGGCGCGAGCCCCGGGCAGCGGGCCTGGAAGCGGCCGTCGGCGGTCTGCGTGGCGGGATCGCGCCGCGGGTCGTCGGTGGGGGAGGCGACCGGGGCGAGGACGAGCGGGTCGCCCGTGGTCCAGATGCGGGCCGGGTTCGGGAGCTTGTCGACGTCCTGGCGCGCCGCCGCGGCGTCCGGATCGCGGAGCTCGAGGGCGTCGACCCTCACGCCTTCGGTGGCGGGGCTCCTCGCGCTCGCGGTGAGCTCGGCGCTGCGACCACGCTCGAGCACGGCCGGCGCCTCGACGCTGATGCCGTCAGGAACGACCACGGGGACTGCGTCGGTCTGGACGCCCTCGGGGGTGACCCTGACGAGCCGGTAGCCGTACCAGTAGCCGGAATCGGTGCCCACCTCCTCGTCCTCGTTCTTGTAGAGCTTGCCGCCGGCGCCTCCGTCGATGAAGTACGGCACGCCGCCGGCGCGGTACTGCTGCATCACCTTGATGTGGCCGGCGAAGACCCCGTCGACGCCCGCCTCGGCGGCGAGGCGCTCCAGTGTGCCGTTGTCCGGCGAGGTGCCCTCGCCCATGGTGTGGGCCCCCGGCGTCGGTTCGCTGTGCCCGGGGCGATCGTCCTGGGTGGGCATGTGCATGACCAGGAAGACCTTGCGGCCCTCGGCCTTGGCGGCCTTGGCCTTCGCCGTCATCCAGGCGAACTGGCCGGGGAAGCCCTCGGCGTCGGGAAACGGCGGGTTCTGGAACCGGTCGCAGACGGTGATCTCGTAGCAGCTGTTGTCGAGGAAGATCCAACGGGCGGCGCCGATGTCGACGACGTAGTGGTTGGAGGCCCCCGCGGGATCGTTCGCGGGCCGGACCTGCGGGGCGAAGGGGGCGCGCGTCACCGGCGGCGCGTCGCCCCAGGGGAAGGGCTGGTCGGCGAAGACCGAGCGGTACGTCGAGCTGTCCAGCGTGCCGGGCAGGCCGCCGGGGAGCGGGGCGGGCGCCGTGCGGTCGTGGTTGCCCGTGGCCGAGTAGACCGGGACGCCGGCCGCCGCGAGCGGCGTGATCACCGTCGCCTTGTAGTCCTCGAGCTTGGCCGGTGTGCCGTTGTCCGACTTGTCCGCCGAGGCCATGAGCGCCAGCGGCTGGTACTTCCCGACCTCCGCCACGACCGCCGGAAGCACCCGCGGGCCGTCCTCGTCGGTCAGGTGCTCCTCGCCGATGTGTGCGAAGAGCTCTCCCGACGCCTGGGCGGGCGGCCAGGAGAGCGGCGGCGTGACGCGCTCGGTCGCGGCGGCGGGCGTGGTGAGCAGCGCCGCCGTGGTCAGGATCGCCGGGGCGAGGGTCAGGCGGTTGCGCACGACGACAACCGTAGTGCGCAACCGGCTGCGGGGCGTTACTTCCCGGCGGCGGCGGCCCAGGCCCGCAGCTGCGGGAGCGGGTCGATCGGCTCGCCGCCCTCGTACCAGCCCGGGGCGGTCCACAGCTCGAAGTGCAGGTGGCAGCCGGAGGCGCGGCCGGTCTCGCCGACCTGGCCGACGGGGGTGCCGGGCTGGAGCTCGTCACCGACGCTGAGCGGGCTCTTCTTCAGCATGTGCATCATCGCGTAGCTGTGGCCGTCCGCGTTCTTCATGACGATGTAGTGGCCGGCGGCGCTGTGGTACTTGACGTGCGTGACCTTGGCCGCCGTGGGAGCCACGAGCGGGGTGCCGCACTTGGCGAAGACGTCCTGGCCCTGGTGGCCGCGGCCACCGCCGAACTTCGTCACGTAGGTGTCGAGGATCTCCCACGTGCCCTGGATGGGGAAGGTGGACGGCCCGGTGATGGTGGGATCGGGCGCGGGCGGGGCCACGCGCGCCTTCGCCTTGACCCTGAGCGCCGTCCGGGAGCGGGAGGCGCCGATGCCCCTCGTGACCACCTTGATGCGTCCGGAGCGCGCGGAGCTCGGGACCTCGACGGTGAGCATCTCGCCGACCGCGGCGGTCGGCCTGGCGCTGCGGTCGTCGCGCCGGCCCTTGCGGCCCTCGAAGACGACGGTGGTGGCGAACTCCATGCCCCGCCCGGCGACGACGAGCAGCTCGCCGCGGCGGCAGGTGGTCTTGCCGGTGGGGCAGGCGATCGCCTTCACCTTGGGCTTCTCCGGGGCGGTCGCGCCACCGGAGGCCTGACCGGTCGTCTTCTGGGCGAGCGCGGAGGGGGCGCCCATCCCGGCCAGGACGGCCACCACGATCCCACACTGCACCAGACGTGACGACATGCTGCTCCTGTTCTCTGTCGCCTACGGGGTGAGCTGACGGGCTCGCGCGGAAAACTCGCGCTACGGCTCTGCCTCGAGCCGATTCGCCCCACCTACTTGGGTCCCCCGTTCGCCGCACTGGAGTGGCGGCGACTCGGCGTTGTCGGAGAGCAACATAACGCTTCGGGCGGCGCATTTGCTCTCCGGTCGGAGGGTTGACGCCACGCGACGGGCGTTGACAGTGCGTCAAGCCCGCAGCTACGCGCGTCGGCGCAGCGTCACGGTGCGGCGGACCGCCTTCGAGCGGTTCCCCGCTTCGTCGGTCGCCACGACGGTGAAGGTCCAGCGCCCGGTGGTGAGGCCCTTGACCTTCGCGGTCCACCGGGTGCCACGGCGTGTCGCGGTCGCCCGTACGGTCTTCGCGCGGACCTTCCGCGTCCGCGTGCGCTTCGCGGTCAGCGTGACGCGCCGGATGCCGCCGGCGTCCTTTGCCGTTCCGCGGACGGTGCGCCAGGCGCCGAGCGTGCTGCGGCGCCGCTTGCAGGAGGCGCGCTTGAGCCGCTTCGGGCAGGTCGGCAGGCTGATCGTGACCGTCGGCCGGATGCGATCGGGCTGGGTGGTGCTCCCGCCCCCGGGTGAGGGG
>JACDAP010000127.1 GCA_013695395.1 Solirubrobacterales bacterium | reverse complement strand
CGCGATGTACGAGGAGATCCTGCGCCAGCTCGAGCGCGAGGGCTACGGGGCACGGCCGGGCCGCGCGGTCGTCTCGCGCCGCCGCAAGCTCACCGTCGCGGCCCGCCACCTCGCCGCCTGACCCGCCTCGGAGACGAACCTCCCGCCCTTCTCCACGCGGGGCGAGGAACATGGCGGGAGGTTCGCGGCGACGGCGCGGCGATCAGGCCGGCTCGCCCACCCGCTCCGGCGCGGGCAGCAGCGTGTACTCCGCGGGGTCGAGCCGGGAGGTCGCCGCGACGTACTCGCTCATGTAGCCGGGCCAGTTGGCGATGATCCGGCCGCTCTCGTTGCGGTACCAGGAGTCGCACTGCGTCCACGCCGTCCCCGCGAAACGGGCCTGCACGGCGGCGTCGGAGGCGGCCTCGACCTCGGGGCGCACGGCGATGGCCCCCGCGCCCTGCTCGCGTACGTGCTGGAGCGCGCGCCGGATGTAGCCGGCCTGCGCCTCCAGGTAGGTGATGATCGAGCCGCCCGAGGTGTTCGTGTTGGGCCCGTACATGACGAACAGCGACGGGAAACCCGGCACGCAGATCCCCAGGTGCGCGTGCGCGCCCTGCGCCCACGCCTCGGCCAGGTCGCGCCCGTCGGAGCCGGTGATCTCCATCGGGAACATGAAGTCGTTCGTCTTGAAGCCCGTCCCCCAGATCACGCAGTCGACGGCGTGGAGCGTCCCGTCCCCGCTGACGACGCCCTCAGGCACCAGGCGGGTGACCGGCTCGGTGACGAGCTCGACGTTCTCCCGCTGCAGTGCGGGCAGGAAGTAACTCGAGAAGAGCACCCGCTTGCAGCCGAACGTGTAGTCGGGCCAGACCTTCGCGCGCAGCTCGGGATCGGTGAGCTGTCGACGCATGAAGAGGATCGAGCGCAGCTGGACGAGCCGACCCAGCGTGCGCGGGTTGCGGATCGCTCGCGTGAGCGTCTCGCCGTACTGATAGACGAAGCGCCGCCGGTAGGCCTGCAGTCCGGGCACGTGCTCGATCGCCCAGCGCACGAGCTTCGGGTAGGGCAGGTTCTTGCGGGGCATGAACCAGTTGCCCGTCCGCTGGAAGACGGTGAGCCGCTCCACCTGCGGCGCGATCTCCGGGACGAACTGGACCGAGCTCGCGCCCGTCCCGAGCACCGCGACGCGCTTGCCGGTGAGGTCGTAGGAGCCGTCCCACTCGGCCGAGTGGAAGCTGTGCCCGCCGAACGCCTCGATTCCTTCGATCCGGGGATAGGCGGGCTGGTGCAGCTGGCCGGTGGCCACGACGACCGCCTCGGCCTCGTAGGTCTCCCCGCCGGCGGTCTCGACGCTCCAGCGGCACTCGGCGTCCGAGAAGCGGCAGGCGGTCACCTTCGCGCCGGTCAGCACCAGGCGGTCGATCCCGAAGTCGCGGGCGACCTCGTGGAGATAGCCGAGGATGTCGGCCTGCGTGGGGCACAGCCGCGCCCAGTCGCGCCGCTGCGCGAAGGAGAACGAGTAGAGGTGCGCGGGGACGTCGCAGGCGGCGCCCGGGTAGTCGTTGTGGAACCAGGTGCCACCGAGGTCCGGGGCGGCGTCGAGGATCGTGATATCGCGGAAGCCGTGCTTCTGCAGCTCGATCGCCGCGGCGATCCCGCCGAAGCCGGCACCGATGATGAGGACCCGTGATGCTGACACGTGGTCAACCTAGCGACCGGGTGACGGCCGGTTCGCATCCGCCGGCGCGGCGCCGGTCCCGTGCGGCCCGATCCCGCCGTCCCGGCGTCGGGACCGACCGCCCCTGCCAGACTGGCGGGGTGCACCGTCGGTGGTCGCTGGCCGTTCTCGCGCTTCTGGCCGCGGGCCTCGTGGCCGAGCTCGGCGTGCTCCTGTTCTGGCCGCCCGACGGCCAGGTGGTCGGCCCGGATCCGGTGCGGGCCGCCGAGTTCTTCACGCCGGCGCAGATCGCCCGGGCCGCGGACTACCGCGGGCCGCAGTTCGCGCTCTACCTCGTGGGTACCGCGCTGCAGCTCCTGGCGCTCACCCTGGTGCTCCTGCGCCCGCCCCGCCTGCTGCGGCGGCTGACCGGGGCCGACCAGGCGGGCGAGGGGGCGCGCCGGCCGCTGCTGCGCGCTGCGC
>JACDAP010000108.1 GCA_013695395.1 Solirubrobacterales bacterium | reverse complement strand
CCGTCCGCGCCCTGCGCGTCGACTGCGACGGCGACGCGCTGCTCGCCCTCGTCGAGCCCGCCGGCCCCGCGTGCCACACGGGTGAGCGCACCTGCTTCTTCACCGGCGACATGGCGCTGGCCCCCCACGAGGTGCTGCCCGACCTCCAGCGCACCATGATCCGGCGTGCGGCCGAGCGGCCCGAGGGCTCCTACGTCGTCGCGCTGCTCGACGACCCGGCCCTCGCGGGGGAGAAGGTCCAAGAGGAGGCCGAGGAGGTCGTCCGCGCGGTACGGGAGGAGTCCGACGAGCGCGTCGACAACGAGGCCGCCGACCTGCTCTTCCATCTCATGGTGATGCTGCACGGGAAGGGCCGTACGCTGGCCGGCGCGCAGCAGGTGCTCCGTGACCGCCGCGGCTGAGTTCGCCGTCGAGCCCTCCTTGGAGGAGGTGCGCGAGCTCGCCGCCGAGCACAACCTCGTCCCGCTGCGCCACGCGTTCATCGACGACTGCGAGACCCCCGTCTCCGCGTTTCTCAAGCTCAGGGGCAACGACCCCCAGTCCCCGGCGTTCCTGCTCGAGAGCGCCGAGCAGGGCCAGCGGGTGGGGCGCTACTCGTTCATCGGCGTGCACCCGCGTGAGGTCATCACGTGGAACCTGGGCGACCCGGGAGACCCGTACGCGATCGCCGCCGAGGCGGTGGCGGCCGTCTCCCAGGCCCAGCTCCCCGATCTCCCGCCGTTCGCCGGTGGTGCGGTCGGCTACTTCGGCTACGACCTCGTCCGCACGGTCGAGACCACGCTCGGGCCGCCGAACCCGGACGAGCTCGGCCTGCCCGACATGGCGCTGATGCTCTCGGACGTCCTCGTCGTCTTCGACCATCTCAAGCACACGCTCTCGGTGATCGCCCACGTGGAGACGGGGGGCGACCTCGAGGCCTCCTACGCCGCCGCGGTCACGACCATCGCCGAGGTCCGCGCATTGCTGGCGGGCCCGGTCCCGACCGTGGACCCGGCTCGTCCGCAGCGCACGCCGCCGACCTTCACCCCGAACATGGAGCGCGAGCAGTTCGAGGGCATGGTCGCCCGGATCGTCGAGTACTGCCACGCGGGGGACACCTTCCAGGTCGTTCCCTCCCAGCGCTGGTCGGGTGAGATCGACGGGATCGACCCGTTCTCGATCTACCGCGGCCTGCGCGTGGTCAACCCGTCGCCGTACATGTACTTCCTCGACTTCCTCGACTTCCAGATCGCGGGGGCGAGCCCCGAGCCGCTCTTGACCGTCACGGGCCGTGACGTCTCCACGCGTCCGATCGCCGGGACGCGACGCCGGGGCGCGAGCCCGGCCGAGGACGAGGCGCTCGCCGCCGAGCTGCTCGAGGACGAGAAGGAGCGCGCCGAGCACGTGATGCTCGTCGACCTCGGCCGCAACGATCTCGGGCGGGTCAGCGAGTTCGGCACCGTGGAGGTCGACTCGTTCATGGCCGTCGAGCAGTACTCGCACGTCATGCACATCGTCTCGAGCGTCTCCGGCACCCTCCGCGAGGGCGTCGGCCCGCTCGACGCGCTCCGATCGGTCCTGCCCGCCGGCACGCTCAGCGGCGCCCCGAAGGTCCGGGCGATGGAGATCATCGACGAGCTCGAGCCTGTCAAGCGCGGCGGCTACGGCGGAGCGATCGGCTACCTCTCCTACGCGGGTGACCTCGACACCTGCATCCACATCCGGACGGTGGTGATCGCGAACGGCGTGGCGCATATCCAGGCGGGCGGTGGCACGGTGGCCGACGCGGTGCCGGCCTACGAGTTCGAGGAGTCCGAGAACAAGTCGCGCGCCGTGAAGGGCGCCATCGAACTGGCCGCCCGACAGCCGGAGTGGCCATGACGCGCGTCCTCGTCGTCGACAACTACGACTCCTTCACCTACAACCTCGTCCAGTACCTGGGCGAGCTCGGGGCGCAGGTGGAGGTCGTGCGCAACGATCACGCGAGCGTCGATGAGCTCCTGGCCCGACAGCCGGATCGGGTCGTCGTCTCACCAGGGCCGTGCACACCCGGCGAGGCGGGTATCTCGGTGGAGACGATGCGCCGCCTGCCGGAGGCGGGCATCCCGACCCTCGGGGTCTGCCTCGGCCACCAGGCGCTGGCCGAGGCGTTCGGTGGCTCCGTGGTGCGGCATGAACCGGTCCACGGCAAGACGACGGAGATCGATCACGACGGCACCGGGCTCTACGCAGGCCTTCCCGTGCCGATGACGGTGGGGCGCTACCACTCATTGGTCGTCGCGGAGGCCGACCTGCCCTCCTGCCTCGAGGTGCGCAGCCGCGGCGGGGGCGTGGTGATGGGGCTGCGCCACGTTTCCCTGCCGGTCGAAGGCGTGCAGTTTCACCCGGAATCAGTCCTGACCGGCGGCGGCAAGCGGCTCCTCGACAACTTCTTGAGCTGATTGACCTATACGACGTGGCGACGAGTAGGGACGCATGTTCGCCACTTCGTCCTCGCATCTCGACCGGAACCTCGGATAGTGTCGCGGCCTTACTCGATCCTTGAGGAGGGATTGCAACTTGTTCATTCGTTCGAAGGCGGCCCTCGCCTTCGCTATTCCAGTTCTCGCCATCGGCCTTGGTGCCTGCGGCGACGACGAAGAGACCACGTCATCGGCAGCCAGTACCCCGGCCGCTCCGGCCGGCGAAGCCACCGGTGACGTCACGGTCTACTCGAGCCTCCCGCTTCAGGGCGCCTCGAAGGACCAGACCAACGCGATGGTCGACGGCATCAAGCTGGCGGTCAAGCAGGCCGGCGGAAAGGCCGGCGGCATCAACGTGAAGTACGAGTCGCTCGACGACTCCACCGCTCAGGCGGGTAACTGGGATCCCAACCAGGTTGCGTCGAACGCGCGCAAGGTGGCCCAGGACAAGTCCGCGGTCGCGTATATCGGTGAGTTCAACTCCGGTGCCTCCGCGCTCTCGATCCCGATCCTGAACCAGGTCGGCATCGCGCAGATCTCGCCGGCCAACACGTACGTCGGCCTCACCACCGACGAGCCGGGCTCGGAGAAGGGTGAGCCCGAGAAGTACCAGCCGACGGGCAAGAAGACCTACGCCCGCATCGTTCCGCGCGACACGATCCAGGCTCAGGCCCTCGTGACGCAGATGCAGGCCGACGGCTGCCAGGCCGTCGCGGTCGCGAACGACAAGGACACGTACGGCCAAGGTCTCGCGCGTCTGTTCGAGATCAAGGCCAAGGAGGCCGGTCTGAAGATCACGGCCAACGAGGGGATCCAGAAGGACTCGGCGAACTTCCGCTCGGTCGCGGGCAAGTTCAAGTCGGCGGGTTCGGACTGCTTCCTGTTCGCCGGCGTCACCGCCAACGGTGCCGTCCAGATCTACAAGGACGTGGCAGCGGCGCTGCCGGAGGCCAAGCTCTACGGCGCCGACGGCGTCTGCGAGTCGGGCTTCACGAGCGCCGAAAAGGGTGGCATCCCGAAGAAGGTGGCCGCCAACTTCGCGTGCACCGTCGCGACGCTCGATCTCCCGTCCTACCCGGGCGGCAAGGAGTTCATCGAGGCGTTCTCGGCTGAGTACGGCGACGACAGCCCGGACCCGTACGCCATCTACGGCTACGAGGCCATGCAGCTGGCGCTCGACACCATCGAGGCCGCCGGTGAGGCCGGCACCACGCGTGAGGGCGTGCTGGAGCAGCTGTTCCAGACCAAGGACCGCGACTCGGTCCTCGGGACGTACTCGATCGACGAGAACGGTGACACCACCCTGACCGACTACGGCCTCTACAAGGTCAACGACAAGGGTGACCCGGAGTACGCCTCGAC
>JACDAP010000078.1 GCA_013695395.1 Solirubrobacterales bacterium | reverse complement strand
TACCCGAGCTCCTCCAGGGCCTCGCGAGCCAGGGCGCGCGGATCGTCCGGCGCCCCGGGCACGGGCGGCGCGGCCGGGAGCGCGTCGGCGGCACCCACCTTGTCGCGGAGCTCCACGATGATCCGCTCGGCCGTCCGCTTGCCGACCCCCGGTGCAGCCTGGAAGCGCTTGGCGTCCCCCGCCGCAAGCGCGGTGACCAGCTCCCGCGGGGAACCGCCCGAGAGGATCGCCACCGCGACCTTCGGGCCGACCGACTGCACCCCGAGCAGCAGCAGGAACAGGTCGCGCTCCTCTTCGGTGGCGAAGCCGTAGAGGGTCAGCGCGTCCTCGCGGACCACCAGATGCGCGTGGAGTGAGACCGGGTCGCCCGCGGCCGGGACGTGGCGCAGCGTCTCGGCCGAGACGTTCAGCCGGTAGCCGACCCCGGAGGCGGTCTCGACGACGACGTGGTCGGGCCGCCGCACGGCGACCTCGCCGGCCACGAGAGCGATCATGCGGCCGCACGGGCCTTCGCGCCGGCCAACGGTGCGTGGTTGGCGTGGCAGATCGCCACGGCGAGCGCGTCCGCCGCGTGGTCGGGCCGGGGCAGCTCGGTCAGCCCGAGCATTCGCTGCACCATCCGCTGGACCTGGCCCTTGTCGGCGCGGCCGGACCCGCAGACCGCGCCCTTGACCTGCTGCGGGGTGTAGTCGTGACAGGCGAGCGACCGCTGACCGGCGGCGAGCATCACGACGCCCCGGGCCTGCCCGACCGCGGAGGCCGACTGGACGTTGACGCCGAAGTAGAGGCTCTCGAGGGCGACCGCCGTCGGTGCGTAGGTCTCGATGAGCTCGCCGATCCGGGCGTGGATCGCGGCGAGACGCAGCTCCGGGGCGATGCTCGCCGCGGTCGTGATGCAACCGCCGTCCAGCGCGACCAGCCGGCCGGGACGCCGCTGGACCACGCCGTAGCCGGTGTTGGCCAGGCCGGGGTCGATGCCGAGGACGATCACCACCGGCTGCATTCTGCGCCCTGGCCCGGATGCCTCCTCTCAAGGCGCGCGGGAATGCTGCCGATGACCGTTGGGTCGTGTTGAAGCGCGCCAACGAAGTCCCCGAGCTCAAGGCCGCCCTCGCAGAGGCGCAGGCCAGGATCGCGACACTCGAGGCCGAGCGGGTCTCCCAGCGGCGCACCGACCCGCTGACCGGTGCCCAGACGATGGTGAGCTTCCGCGAGACGGCGACGCGTGAGCTCGAGCGCGCGCGCCGCTCCGGCAGCCCGCTCGCGCTCTCCCTGTTCGAGATCGACGGGCTGCGCGCGCTAGGCGCGATCCACGGACCGGACGGACAGGACGAGGCGGTCAGGGCCCTGACCGCGGTCCTCCGCGAAGGCTCGCGCTCCCACGACGTGATCGCACGCACGGGGTCGGGCGAGCTGGCCGTGCTCCTTCCCGAGTGCGAGCTCCCCGGCGCGCTCGGCGCGGCCACCCGGGCGGTCGCTGCCCTCGACACCGCCGACGTCGGCGGGCTCGGCGCCGTCGCCGTCTCAGCGGGTGTCGCCCTGTTGGTGCGCGGGATGACACTCGACGCCCTGCTGGCGGAGGCCACCGAGCATCTCCTGCGCGCGCGAGCCGCCGGCGGTGGGCGGGCCCACGGCCCGCTGCAGGTCGAAGGCGAGCCGGTGGCCCGAGTCCACCAGGACGTCATCGACGCGCTCGCCCAGGCCCTGACCGAGCGCGACAAGTACACCGGCGAGCATTCCGAGTCGGTCGTCCAGCTCTCCGAGACCGTCGCCCGGAGCCTCGGCCTGGACCTCCAGACGATCGAGCGCGTGGGCACCGCCGCGCTCCTGCACGACATCGGCAAGGTCGCGATCCCCGACTCGATCCTCCACAAGCCGGCCAAGCTCGACGAGGCCGAGTGGATCCTCATGCGCCAGCACCCCGTCATCGGCGAGCGGATCCTCAAGGCGATCCCCGGCCTCGGCGGGGTCGCACGGATCGTCCGGCACGAGCACGAACGCTGGGACGGAGGCGGCTACCCGGACGGCCTGACGCACGACGCGATCCCCGTCGGCAGCCGGATCATCCTCGCCTGCGACACCTACCACGCGATGACCTCCGACCGGCCGTACCGGGCCCGGATGCCCCACGCGGACGCGCTGGAGGAGCTCGCGCGCTGCGCGGGCACGCAGTTCGACCCCCGGGTGACCGAGGCGCTGATCGGCCACCTCTGGGCCGCCCAGCAGGCCGGCGTGGCCTGAGCCGCCGGGTTCGCCTGACCGAGTACCGGGCGGCCGTCTCGTAGGCTCGCGTGAAGATGAACGACGACGAGCTCCTCGCCGGCCTCGAAGGTGACGACCGCCGCGAGCGGACCCAGCTGATCGCCTACCTGCGCGAGGAGCACGGCGCCACCGACGAGGAGCTCGCGCGCTCCCACGCCGAAGGCACCCTGATGCTCGTCGCCGCCGGCCGCAACCTCGGGGCCGCCGAACGCTACAGCGCCGCCGACGTGGCGCGCGAGACCGGCCTGCCCGCCGAGCTCTGGGCGGCGCTCAGCCGGGCCAACGGCCTGCCGGTCCCGGTCGACGACGACGTCGTTCACTACGGGGAGGTGGACCTGGAGGCGGCGCGTACGGCCAAGCAGTTCCTTGACGCGGGCATCCCGCGCGACCAGCTGCTGAACACCTCGCGGGTGCTGAGCCGGGGCCTGGCGCCCGCCGCCGAGCTCATGCGGCAGACCGCGATGGGGCTCGCGCTCTCCCCCGGCCTGACCGAACGCGAGCTGGCCGAGACCTACGCCCAGGTGACCCGTGGCCTGGTGCCGATGGTCGGCCCGCTCGTCGACCAGCTGCTGCGCATCCACCTCGCCCACGCCGTGCGCGAGGAGGTGGTGACCGCGGCCGAGCGGGAGGCCGGCAGCCTCCCCGGCGCCCGCGAGGTCTCCGTGGCCTTTGCCGACCTCGTCGGGTTCACCCGCCTCGGCGCGCAGCTGCCGCCCGACCAGCTCGAGCACGTCGCCGAGCGCCTGACGCAGATCACCACCGACCTGATCGAGCCGCCGGTTCGCTTCGTCAAGGCGATCGGCGACGCCGTGCTCCTCGTCTGCCCCGACCCGACGCTGCTCGTCGGCGTCTCCCAGCGGCTCGTCGCGGCGGCCGAGGCCGAGGGGGAGGACTACCCCCAGCTGCGCGTCGGCGTCGCGTCGGGCGCGGCGGTGACCCGGGCCGGCGACTGGTTCGGGACCCCGGTCAACCTGGCCAGCCGCATCACGACGGTCGCCCGTGCCGGCTCGGTGGTGGCCGATCACGCCACGCGCAAAGCGATCGGGGACACAGACGGCTACGCGTGGTCCTTCATCGGGGAGAAGAAGCTCAAGGGCATCCCCGGCACGGTCAAGCTGCACCGGGCGCGGCCGGCCGACCGCTCCTGATCGTCCGCACGCCCGGGACGAGACCGCGAGATCGCCGCCGGCCGGAGCCGGTGCACGCGGGGCTCGCTCGGCTCAGTCGCCGGAGACCGCGGCGAACACGTCGGCGGAGGCGTCGAAGTTCGCGTGCACGTCGCCGATGTCGTCGGAGTCCTCGAGCGTGTCGATGACGCGCATGATCTTTCGGAGGGTCTCCTCGTCGACCTCCACCCGGACCTGGGGACGCCAGACGAGCTCGGCGGACTCCATCTCGACCTCCGCCTCGGTAAGCGCGTCGCGGACCGCCTGGAGGTCGGTGGGCCCCGTGAGGACCTCGAGGTGCTGCTCGTCGGCGTCGATGTCCTCGGCGCCGGCCTCGATGGCGACCAGCAGATCGTCCTCCGAGTAGCGCTCGGCGTCGACGACGATCACGCCGGTCTTGTCGAACAGGTAGGCCACCGAACCGGGCTCGCCGAGCGCGCCGCCGGCCTTCGTGAGCGCGGCGCGGACCTCGGCGCCGGTCCGGTTGCGGTTATCGGTCAGGCCCTCGATCAACATCGCCACGCCGCCCGGTCCGTAGCCCTCGTACATGACCTCCTGGAAGTCGGCCTCGTTGGCGCCGGCTCCCGTGCCCTTGTCGATGGCCCGCTGGATGTTGTCCTTGGGCATCGAGGCGTCCTTCGCCTTCTGGACGGCCAGGGCGAGCGCCGGGTTGCCCTCGATGTCGCCGCCGCCGCCCTTCGCCGCGACGGTGATGTGCCGCGAGAGCTTGGTGAACATCGCTCCGCGCCGCGAGTCGGTGATCGCCTTCTTGTGCTTGATCGACGCCCATTTCGAATGTCCGGACATGGCGTCGATGCTACGCCGTCGAGTCGGTATGACGAATGGTAACCTTTTCGGTATGCCGCCTGCGTCACTGACGACCATCAAAGTTCCGCGGCCGCTTCGCGAGCGAGTTTCCGGCGAGGCATCACGGCGCGGCCTCACCGCCGCCGCCCTGATCACCGATCTGTTGGACGACGCGGAGCGTCGGGAGCGCTTCGCCGCAGTTCGGCTCAGCTACGAGCAGGCGGACGACGCCTACCTCGAGGAGACCGCCGTCTGGGACACGCTCTCGGGCGACGGCCTCGAGCCATGACCGCGTCACTCGAGCGCGGCGCGGTCGTCTGGGTCGGGTTCGACCCGACGCTCGGGCGGGAGCAGCGGGGCACACGCCCCGCGCTGGTGGTGGCGGGCGCCGGCTATCTGGCGAGCGTGCGTGGGCTGGTCGTCGTGCTCCCCGTGACCTCAGCCAGCCGCGGTTGGCCACACCACGTCGAGATATTGCCTGCGGTCGGCCGCCTATCCCAGCAGAGCTTCGCGATGACTGAGCAGCCGCGGACCATCTCGCGAGAGCGAGTCGGTGATCGGATCGCCCTGGCCGACCGGACGACGCTCGCCGAGGTCGACCGGTGGCTGCGAGACTTCCTCGAACTGTGAGCCAGGATCGACGACTGCTTGTTGGGCCTCATCGAGCAGCAGTTCCGCAGGGCTCGCCGGAGGTGAATCGTCAGGCGAAATCGGTGTCCGTCTCCCGAGGCGAGCGCGTGCTGGCGGTCGCGGCGGCCAAACGAGGCTCACGCACCTCCATCAACGGAGTCGGGCTGAACCCGTCCACCGAGGAACTGCGGCTCTTCCGGCGGCTGCTCGAACAGGGCGAGAACGTCTACGTCCTCACTGCGTCTCCTACGTCGGTCCGGGGGCCTAGCCGTCAGCGGCGAACCGCGGCGTACAGACGCTCGTAGGCGCTCGTCGTCGCCTCGGCGGAGAAGCGTTCGGCATGCCGCCGGCAGGCGCCCGGGGTCTCGGGTGCGGCCGCCAGATCCAGGGTCGCGCGTAGCGCCTCGGCAAGCGCGGCGGGGCTCTCTTCCTCCCACGCGAACAGCCGTCCCGTGCGGTCGCCGCCGACCACCTCCGCGTTCGCGCCGACGACCGGGGTGCCGCAGGCAAGCGCCTCGGCGAGCACCAGGCCGAACGCCTCCCCGACGGACGGGAGCGCGTGGACCCAGGCCTCGCGGTTTACCTGCGCCAGCGCACGGCGGTCGTCGAGGCGGCGTTCCTC
>JACDAP010000036.1 GCA_013695395.1 Solirubrobacterales bacterium | reverse complement strand
CGCGCAACCAGGGCGAGGGCGCGGCGCGCAATACGGCGATCGGCGCCGCCTCGCAGCCGTGGATCGGCGTGCTCGACTCCGACGACGCGTGGCATCCCGATCTCCTGGCCACGCTCTGGCCGCTCCGCGCGGGGCACGTGCTGGTCGCGGGCGCGGCGCTCTACCGCCGGGCGGGCGGGGAGATCGAGCGGTACGCAGGGCTACCGTGGGGCGCACGGCGACGCCTGGCTTCCCCGCGCGCACTCATCGCGGGCGGCAACCCGATCCCGGCCAGCGGCGTGCTCGCCCGGCGGGACGTCGTGCTGGCCTGCGGCGGGTTCGACGCCTCGCTGCGTTTCTGCGCCGACCTCGACCTGTGGCTGCGGATGCTCGAGCACGGCACCGGGGTGCTCAGCGCGCGGCCCGTCGTCGACTACCACCTCCACGCCGGTCAGGTCACCCGCGATCGCGCCGCCGCCGCCGCCGGGCACCGGCGGGTGCTCGAGGGCTACGCGGACCGGCCCTGGTTCGCACGACCGCTGCTCGAGGCGTGGCGAGGAGGTGTCGCCTGGGACGATCTCCGGGAGGCGCTCGGCGAAGGGCGAGGTGGCGGGATGGTGGCAACCGCCCGCTTTCTCGCCGGGCACCCCGCGCGTCCCGCCGGCCTCGCCCGCCTGCTCATCACCCGCGCGCTGATGCGGCGTCGCCTGTCGGCGCTCGATCCGGGGAGCTGAGCAGCCGGGCGGGGTTGCCGACCGCGGTGGCACCGGCCGGGACATCGGTGAGCACGACGCTTAGCGCGCCGATCTTCGCGCCGCAGCCCACGTGGACCCCGCCGAGCACCTGCGCGTACGCCCCGAGCTCCACTCGGTCGCCAAGCACGGGACACGGACCGTCTTCGTGACGCCCGCCGATCGTCACCCCGTGACGCAGCGTGCAGCCGGCCCCGAGGACGGAGCCCTCCGCGACGAAGATCCCGCCGAAGTGATGGATCCGCAGCCCGCCGCCGACCCGCACCCCGAGCGGGATGCCGATGCCCGTGACGGTCTCCATCACGCGGAACGCCGACCAGTAGACCCGGCGGGAGAGCGTCCGCGCCAGGGGGCTCCCACGCTCCTGCCCCCACTCCCCGAAGCGCAGGACCGCGATCGCCCAGAGCGACTGCTCGCGGAGCAGCGCCCGCGGACCGCAACGGGCCAGGTCCTGCCGCCAGCGCGTGGCCGCACTCGTCTCCGGTGGATCGGACACGACGCCGAGTCTGCCACACGGTGTCGCATCCTCCGTGGACTGGCATACTCGCGATCATCGTGACCGGCTCCGATGCGCTCCAGCAGGATCGATCGCCTGCGGGCGGAGTGCCGGCGCTCGCCGCTGTCCTGACGCTCCGCGGCGTCACCAAGCGCTGGCCGGGGGCGCCTCCGGTGCTCGACGGCGTCGGGCTCGAGGTGGCCCCGGGCACCACGGTCGCGGTCACGGGACGCAACGGGGCGGGGAAGACGACCCTCCTGCGCATCGCCGCCGGGCTGATCGCCGCCGACGCCGGGCAGGTCGAGGTCGCCGGGCACGCGCTCGAGCGGGAGCGGACGGCGGCCCTGCGGCGGCTCGGCTTTGTCTCGGCGGGGAACGTCGGCCTCTACGGCCGGCTCGGCGTCGAGCAGCACCTCGCCCTGTGGAGCCGGCTCGCGCTCGTCCCCCGCGGCGCGCGGGCCGGGCTCATCCGCCTGGCAGTCGCCGACTTCGCGCTGGACGGGCTGCTCGGGCGCCGGGTCGACCGCCTCTCGATGGGGCAGCGCCAGCGGCTGCGTCTCGCCGGCGCGTTCCTCCACGAACCGACCGTGGTCCTGCTGGACGAGCCGCGGACCAGCCTCGACGCGGACGGCGCCGCCCTCGTGGCGCAGGCGGTCGAGCGCGTCCGGGCCCGGGGTGGTGCCGCGGTGATCTGCGCCCCGAGTGCCGAGGACTGTCCGGTGCGGCTCGATCGCTGTCTGCGCGTCGCGGACGGACGGCTGGAGGCGGCGTGAAAGAGCTCCGCCTCCAGCTCGATGCGGCGCTCGCGATCCTCGCCCGCGACCTCGCGCTCTTCACCTCTTACCGCTCCCGGCTGGCCACTACGCTCGCCTCGAGCGTCGTCGGCGTCACGCTCTTCTACTACGTCTCGCGGCTGGTCTCCTCGCCCCGCGTGGGCTCGCCGGACGACTACTTCGCGTTCGTGGTGGTCGGCCTGGCCGTCTTCTCGCTCCTGAGCGCAACGCTGTCGCTCTCGGTCGCCACGCTTCGCCAGGAGCTCGTCGTCGGGACGTTCGAGCGGATGGTGCTCTCCCCGTTCGGCGCGGTCCGGAGCATCGGCTCGCTGCTGCTGTTCCCGGTGGCGCTGACGCTCGCCACATCCGGGATCTCGCTGCTCTACGCCACGGTCGTCTTCGGGCTCGAGGTGTCCTGGCCCGAGGCGCTGCTGGGTCTGCCCGTCGCGCTGCTCTCCGCCGCCGCCTTCGCGCCCTTCGGCCTCGCCCTCTGCGCCGCGGTCGTCGTCTTCAAGCAAACGAACGCGGGGGCGGCGTTCGTCGTGGCAGGCCTCACCTTCCTCTCCGGCATCTACTTCCCGGTCGCCCTGCTGCCCGGCTGGCTGCGCTGGGCGGCCGAGGTGCAGCCGTTCACCCCGGCGGTCGACGTCCTGCGCCACGTGCTCGTGGGGACGGCGCTGCGCGAGGAGCTGTGGGTCTCGTTGACCAAGCTCGTGGTGTTCCCGGCGGTGACCGGGCCGCTCGCCCTGTGCTTGCTCGGCCGGGCGGTCCGACGTGGTCGCCGTACGGGCACGATCATCGAGGCCTGAGCACGGCCCGGACCGATCGACAGCATCCTCCCCGCGCGCGTGGGCGCTCCGGACCACCAGCTCAGGCGGCGGCGCCGCCCCG
>JACDAP010000635.1 GCA_013695395.1 Solirubrobacterales bacterium | reverse complement strand
CCCATGGAGGACGACGGCGACGTGGAGGGCGCCCGTCTGATCGCCCTCAACATGGCCCTGAACGGCCAGTCCCGGGCGGAGACCGAGAAGTACCTGGACGAGAACTTCGATCTCGCCGACCGCGCCGGGCTGCTCGACGAGGTCTACGCGACGGTCGAGGGCTGAGCGATCCGGGGTTCCCTGTCGGTCCGCCTGATCGGTCTTCTGCTCGCGCTCCTCGTGGGCGGGCTGCTCGCGCCCGGTGGAGCCGCGGCCAAGCCGCCGAAGGGCTTTCTCGGCATGAACGTGAACGGGCCGCTCGACGATCCGGCCTTCGATCTGGCCGGCGAGGCGAAGCAGATGCGCTCCATCGGGGTGCGGTCCTGGCGGGTCGAGTTCTCCTGGGACCTGATCGAGCCGAAGCCGGGCGAGTTCGCCTGGGCCGCCACCGACCGGAAGGTGCTCGCAGCGGCGCAGGCCGGCATCGACGTGCTCGGGCTGGCCGTCCGGGCACCGTTCTGGGCCAACGGGAGCTTCTTCGATCCCTTCGTCCCGCCCAAGGACCCGGAGGCCTACGGCCGCTTCACCGCCGCGCTCGTGCGGCGCTACGGTCCAGACGGAACGCTCTGGAAGGAGAACTCCGGGGTGCGAAAGCGCCCCGTACGGGACTGGGAGATCTGGAACGAGCCGAACCTGGCGGTCTACTTCCGCGACCAGCCGTTCGAGAAGCCCTACGCGAAGCTGCTCCGGGCGGCGTACAAGTCGATCAAGACGGTCGACCGGCGCTCCACCGTCGTCCTGGCCGGGATGGCGAACTTCTCCTGGCGCGACCTGAACAAGCTGCTCAAGAAGGAGCGGGGGCTGCGTTTCGACGCCGCCGCCGTCCACCCGTTCACCGGCAAGCCCTCGGGCATGATCGAGATCACCCGCCGCAACCGGCAGGTGCTCGACCGGCGAGGCCGCCGCAGCAAGCCGCTGTGGCTGACCGAGATGACCTGGTCCTCGGCCAAGGGAAAGAAGACCCCGCTCACGAAGGGCTGGGAGACGACCGAGAGCGGCCAGGCCCGGCGGCTTACCCAGGCCTACCAGCAGCTTGCCCGGTACCGCAAGCGCCTCAAAGTCTCGAACGTCTTCTGGTACACGTGGGCTTCCCGCGACGATGGCTCGCCGAACTCCTTCGAGTATTCGGGGCTGCGGACGACGCGGGGCGAGGGCAGCGGCGAGCTGCGCAACAAGCCCGCCTTGAGCGCCTTCCGCCGGATCGCGAAGTAGCTCGCGCGCCGTGCGGGAGATCGCCGACGGTGTGCACCTGATCACGGGCTTCCCGCCCCACGCGGTCAACTGCTACCTGGTCGGTGATGTGCTCGTGGACGCGATGGGGCGTCCCGACGCCAAGCGGATCCTCAAGGAGCTGAAGGGCCGCACGGTCACCGCCCACGCGCTGACCCACGCCCACCCGGACCATCAGGGCTCCTCGCACGCGGTCTGCTCCGCGCTGGAGATCCCGCTCTGGGTGCACGCCGAGGACGCGCCGGCGGTGGAGGACCCCTCACTGATCCGCGCCCGGCAGAAGTCCCATCCGCTCAACTCCTTCATGGACAAGCTGTTCACGGGACCCGCCCACCCGGTCGCTCGCGCGCTGGCCGAGGGGGACGAGGTCGCGGGCTTCCGGGTGCTCCACACCCCGGGGCACTGCGCCGGGCACATCGCGCTCTGGCGGGAAGAGGACCGGGTCCTGATCGCCGGGGACGTGCTCAACACGCAGCACTCGCTGCTTCAGTTCCCGCGCGGCCCCCGCGAGCCGCTCGCGGTCTTCACACCGGACGTCGAGGAGAACCGGCGACAGGTCCGGCGCCTCGGCGAGCTCGAGCCGCGCGTGGTGGCCGTGGGGCACGGCGCGGTGTGGACGGACACGGCGTCGTTCGTCGCGTTCTGCCGCTCGGTCTGATCACGGGTCGACGAGCACGACCTTCCCGTCGTCCGCACCCGCGATGGCCAGGCGGCCGGTCGCGCTGTCGACGGCCATCGACAGCGGCGTCTGGGTGGAGGCGACCGGGTCTCCCACCACGGGCTTCTCCCCGCTGAGGTCGACCGGGACGGCCTCGTTCTGCTCGCTGAGCGTCACCCACATCGTGTCCTTGCCGTCCCAGGCCAGGCCGACCGGGGTGCCGCCGAGCGGGATGCGGTTGAGGAACTTCAGGCGCGGATCGGTCTGGTAGACGACGAGCGCCTGGCCGCGGGTGTCGCCGAGGGCGAGCTTGGCGTCGGGGCCGACGACGACATGAGAGGTTCCGAGACCAGAGCTCTGGCCGCCGAGGGCGCGGGGCTCGTCGGCGTTCGTGTAGGGCTCGACCGTGTACGCACGGACGGCGTTGACGTAGACCAGGCCGCCGACGTTCGCGACGCCGCCCGGCTGGGCGTCGGTCGGCGTGCTGCCGACGACCTCTGCGTCGCGCACGACATCCATCGTCGAGTCGAACTCGTTGATGACGAAGCGGCGCGGGCCGATCGCGGTGGCGTCGTGCGGGTTGTCGCCGACCTCGGTCTCGATCGGGTCGCTCCCGTCGAGCGGGACCTCCACGAGTCGGTCCGCGTCCTCGCAGGGCACGAGGAAGGACTCGCCGGGCGCACTGAGGGCGACGTGGCGGGCGCTGCTCGGGAGCCGCACCTCGCGGAGCTTCTTCCCCGAGCGGCTGTCCAGCAGGACGAGACGGGGCGGGTCGGTGACGGCCACGCCGACGGTGTGGCTCTCCGGATCGATCGCGATCCCCTCGGGGCGTGCGCCGACGTCCACCACCATGCCCTTCGGGGCGCTCTCCACGAGCGGGCCGGGGACCGGCTCGGCGGCCTGCGGCGGGTTCAGCTGGGGGATCGGTCCGGCGGTCTTCTCGGGCGGCGTCGGCTCGGCCTTGTCCCCGCAGGCCAGGACAGCGAGCGCGACGGTGACGGCAGCGAGCAGGGCGATGGGGCGAAGCACACGCAGGACGGTACCCGCACATTGCGCGGACCCGTCATGCGAACGTCCGTTCGCCCGGCTACGCTGCGAGGACGT
>JACDAP010000621.1 GCA_013695395.1 Solirubrobacterales bacterium | reverse complement strand
AATGCAAACGAAAAATTGACAAATGGCGATGGAAAACTGACAATTTTATCAGGCCGAGACGGCCTGATTACCTTTTTCGTTCAGATACCTCAACGAAGGAGGGTATCTGAACTGTTACCGACATCCAAATGAGCGCTGTAACGTTTAGCCCTTTTATCATAAAATGTAACTATTCACGCCTCTGTTTGCCGTAGTCCTAAGATGCGCGTGCAGGCCGCAACATAGGACTAGAGAAATTTCTGATCAGGTAAAATGGAAAAATTCCAAACTTGTTTGCATAGACGATAACAATGAAAAAATACCTTCTTCGCTTGGCTAACACACTGATAGATTTCATCTGATGAAACCTATACCGGCATCTACGACATCTGTAACAGTTCAGCCCCCCTCCAAAAAGGTAATCAGGCCGTCTCGGCCTGATAAAATTGTCAGTTTTCCATCGCCATTTGTCAATTTTTCGTTTGCATTGTTGTTTAAATCAGGCCGAGACGGCCTGAATACCTTCTTTAACTTAACGATGTTGGCTATTAGTTCCCTCATCCAAGGTGTTTAATCAGGCCGAGACGGCCTGATTACCTTTTTCGTTCAGATACTCGACGAACGGGGGGGTATCTGAACTGTTACCCACATTCAAGATGAGCGCTATAACGTCGTAGCTCTTTGGGATATGGGTAATGCCTGCACCTCATCTTTCAATTCAAATAAAGTGTCTAAAACCTTCTGCGGTTTAAGTTCCTTTTTATATAATATCTAATTGTACAAACGACGTAATAAGGAAAATACCAAGCAAGCATATGCCGTTAAAATTGTTAAGACTGAAAAGATTAACCACGTCCTTGTCCATTTAGTAGGTTTAGTTTCTAGTTGCCTCATGTAGTCATTTATTGATGAGTTTATTAAATATGAGGCAAAAAGTGAATTAACAAATATAATCGGAATCATTAACCATTCGATAGACATGTTACCTCAAAAAAAATTTACTTTTATCAGAACTCTAGGAATGTATGCAAGAAAAATAATAACTATTCACGTCTCTGTTTGCTACAGCCCCAGGGCGTTTTGATTAAAATTTCTTGATAGAAATTTGTTTTTGAGTTTTAGTATTTGTCTTAACTAAACCATGGAAATAAATGTGAACTCAATAAGGTATCAAAGACGAACCCTACACGGATAAATCAAAAAATAATGATCAAGAGCAATTTAAAAGCCGTTTAGAAAAATTAAGCCAGAATGTCCAAGATCCTCGTGTACACGACAACAAAAAACATAGCCTATTTACACTTATATCGATAATCTCTGCGCTATTGTAGGAGGCACAAACAGCATTAATGCTATTCATCGCTATGCAAATTCTAAAAAAAATGGTTATTGTTATGGCTGGACTTAGAAGGTGGTATTCCTTCGTACGACACTTTCTGGTGGTTACTTATTTGTCTTGACCCAACTCAAACTGAATGCCTTTTTCGTAAGTGGTCCTCTACGACATCTGTAACAGTTCAGCCCCTCTCCTTCGTCGGGATGTCTGAACGAAAAAGGTAATCAGGCCGTCTCGGCCTGATAAAATTTTCAGTTTTCCATCGCCATTAGTCAATTTTTCGTTTGCATTGTTGTTGGAATCAGGCCGAGACGGCCTGAATACCTTCTTTAACGATAATGGGGTATTAGCCCCACAACCTCATCCAGGGTGTTTAATCAGGCCGAGACGGCCTGATTACCTTTTTCGTTCAGATACTCGACAAACGGGGGCATCTGAACTGTTACCGACATCCAGGATGAGCGCTATAACGTGGTAGCTCTTCGGGATACGAGTGGCTCGCTTGTTCAAAAGGGTGGATCGGCAAAGACCACGACAGCCGTCAATCTTGGAAGCGCGCTGCTGAGAAAAAGCATAGAAATAATAATATAGAATAATAAACGTTCTTTCTTCATTATTCGAATGGGTTCCTAAGCTATCCAAATTATCTTTTTCTCAAAAATTTATCCCTTTAGGTGGTATTCATTCTGGGTTCTTTGGGGGCATTTCTGGGAACCAGGGTGTTTTGCGTTCTGCTTTTCTGATCAATTCTGGCCTAAATAAGAAGAGTTTATTGGAACTGGTGTTGTTTCTAGCGTACTAGTAGATATAGTTC
>JACDAP010000596.1 GCA_013695395.1 Solirubrobacterales bacterium | reverse complement strand
GCCGGGCAGGGCGCCGGCCCGACGCTCGGCAGCCGTGGCCGCGGCGGTGCTCAGCCGGCCAGGCGCTCGAGCCGGACCGGCAGGCCGTCGACAGGGAACGGGCCGGTGCCGTAGTCCATGACCGGCTCGTACCCGGCGGGGACGCTCCAGCGATGGCCGAGGAGGAGCTGGTGGAGGATCGCTTTGACCTCCATCGAGCCGAAGTGCATCCCGATGCACTTGTGGACGTTGCCGCCGAACGGCGCCCACGCGTACGGGTGCCGCCTCTCGTCCCGACGTTCCGGCGAGAAGCGCTCCGGATCGAACCTGTCGGGGTCATCCCACCACGGCTCCATCCGCTGCGTCGGATGGATGCCGACCATGAGCTTCGTGCCGGCCGGGACGAAGTGGCCGTCGATCGCGGTGTCCGCGACCGTCTCGCGGGCGATCATGCCGACCGGAGCGTTCATCCGGAGCGTCTCCCGGAACGCGAGGTCCATCGCGGGGAGCGCGTCCAGATCGTCGTAGCCGATGACCGGCGTTCCGAGCGCGCGAGATTCCGAGCGGAGGCGTTCCTGCCAGTCGGGGTGTACCGCGAGGTAGTAGACGAGCATCGCGAACGTGATCGTGCTCGTGTCGTGGGCGGCCATCAGCGTGAAGATCATGTGGTTGACCACGTCCTCGTCGCTGAACCGCTCGCCGTCCTCGCTCTCGGCGTGGCAGAGCACGCTGAACAGGTCGGTGGCCGTCCCGGCGCGCTTGGCCGGGATCTGCTGACGGAAATACGCCTCGAGCAGGCGTCTGCTCGCGAGGCCCCGGTGCCACTTCCCGCCGGGCACGTCCGCGCGCACGATCGCCTGGCCACCGACGACGACGTCGATGAACGCGTCGTTCAAGCGGTCCGCCCCCGCGCCGAGCTCCTCCCCGACGAAGACCTCGGTCGCGATGTCGAGGGTGAGCTGCTTGGCCGCCGGGAAGAGCGGGAACGCCAGCCCCGGCTCCCAGCCGGCGATCCCGCGTGCGATCGCCGGGTTCATCGCATCCGTGTAGGAGACCAGGCGCTCGCGCTTGAAGGCCTGCTGCATGATGCGCCGGTGGTGGCGGTGCTCCTCGAGGTCCATGAGCATCACGCCGCGCTCGAAGAACGCCCCGATGAAGTAGCCCCAGCCGCGCTCGCTGGAGAACGCCTTCTCGCGGTTGGCGAGCACCGTCTCGATGCCCTCGGGACCGACGACGAGCACGAGCCGTGTGCCGAACGCGTGCGTCCAGAAGACCGTCCCGAAGCGCTCATGGAGCCGACGCGCCGAGCCGAGCGCGTTCTGCAGGAAGCCGAGCGTCTGCCCGAGGACCGGAAGGCCGGGCTCGCCGAGCACCGGACGTAGGCCGGAGCCCGGCGGGGGCTCGGCCAGCGCACGGGGCTCCCCGGCCGGAACGCGATCGACGAGGGTGGCGGCGGCGTCGCGCACCCGCACGGCGAGAGGGGCTCCCATCCCTGTGTCATAGCGATCCCGGGGCGGCGGGGCAAGCCGCGGTGCGTTCGGTGAGTATCCGCAAGTTCACGGCGTACGCGTCGTTGTGGACTCCATGCCCCTTCGCCTGACCCGCTCGGTGCCGCTCGCGCTGCTGGCCCTCGCGGCCTCCGCCACGCCCGCCGCCGCGAACGACCTGCTCTCCGAGACCCTCTCCTCCTCGGCCACCACGGGCCGCTACTGCACCGACGGGCTGACCTCCGGCCCCGGCGTTCTCCAGCGGGAGCTCGCCATGGCCCCGGCCAGCGGCTCGGTCGCCGCCGTGCTCAGCGCGAGCAGGGGCGACTGGGACGTCGCGATCTTCGACAAGCAGACTGGGAAGCGGGTCGCGGGCGGTGCCGGGTTCGGCCCCTCCGAGGTGGCCACGGGCTTCCTCGGCGGCGGGCGCACCATGATCGTCCAGGCCTGCCGCCGCAGCGGCTCGGCCACCGCGCGCCTCAAGGTCCGCTCGGAGGCAGTCCCCAGCGCCGGGATCGAGCACCGGCCGAGCCTCGTGAAGGTCTTCGTCACGGATCCCGGGCAGAAGAGCCTGATCGACCAACTCGGCTTCGACGTGACCGAGCACGCCGGCCAGAACTACGTCGAGGTCGTCGCCTATGGCGCGAAGGATCTCGCCCGGCTGACGAAGCTCGGCTTCCGCTACGAGACGGTCACCGAGGACCTCGTCAAGGAGGACAGCGCACGGGCCACGACCGACCGGCTCTTCGCGCAGAAGGCGAGCACCCGCGCGGGCCGCGCCTCCCTGCGGGCCGCAGGCGACGTCGTGCCCAGCGGGCGCACCGAGTACCGCCACCTCGCCGACTACGAGGCCGACTTGAAGAAGCTCGTCGCCGAGAACCCGGGGCTCGTCAAGCCGCTCGTCCTGAAGGAACAGACGATCGAGGGCCGCGCGGTCAACGGGATCGAGATCACCACGAACGTGGACAAGACCAACGATGGCAAGCCCGTCTTCGCCCAGTTCGGCGTCCACCACGCACGCGAGTGGCCGTCCGGCGAGCACGCCATCGAGTGGGCCTTCGACGTCGTGAACGGGGTCAGGAGCGGCGACCCGAAGTTCACGAAGCTGGCCTCCGCGGTCCGCACGATCGTCGTACCGGTCGTCAACGTTGACGGCTTCAACGTCTCCCGCGAGGCGCCGGTCGACCTCGTCAACGACCCGCAGTTCGCGTCGCTGGCCGACCTGAGCGGCGGGCTGAACGAGACGGCCGCCTACCTCGTCGACCCGGCGCTCAACTACAAGCGGCGCAACTGCCGCCTGGTGCCCGACGTCGACTCGGTGCCCGCGGGCGCTTGCGCAACGCCGCCCTTCCGCGTCTCGGGGGTCGACCCGAATCGCAACTACGGCGCGCTCTGGGGTGGCCCGGGTGCGAGCGCTCTGCCGTTCTACGACACCTACCGCGGCACCGGCCCCTTCTCCGAGCCCGAGACGCGGAACGTCCGTGCGCTGGTCTCGAGCCGCCAGGTCACCACGCTCATCACCAACCACACGTTCTCGAACCTCGTCCTGCGCCCACCGGGGGTCAAAGCCCAGGGGCAAGCCGTCGACGAGCCCGCGCTCAAGGACCTCGGCGACCGGATGGCCGCGAAGAACGGCTACGCGAGCACCCCGAGCTACGAGCTCTACGACACCACCGGCGGCACCGAGGATTGGACCTACGGCGCGGCCGGTGGCTTCGGCTACACGTTCGAGATCGGGCCCGACGAGCCCGCGGCCGAGGGCGGCGGCTTTCACCCGCCGTTCTCCTTCACCGTCGGTCAGTACAACAACGGCTCGAACAACGGCGGCGGCAACCGGGCCGCCTACGGCCTGGCCATGGAGAACGCCGCCGATCCGGCCAAGCACGCAACGCTGACGGGCAAGGTGCCCGCCGGCGTGAAGCTGAAGGTCGCGAAGTCGTTCGTCACCGAGACCTCCCCGGTGGAACCCGCGCAGACCGACGCGCCGGTCGCAGGCGACACCGCGCCGAGCCCCGCCGGGCCGGTGCAGACGTTCCCGGACACGCTCTCGAGTGAGCTGGACGTCGAGGAGACCGGCGCCTTCTCCTGGGCGATCAACCCGTCGCAGCGACCGCTGACCGATCAGAACACGCTCCCGGGGGTCGCCACCACACCGACCCGAGAGGAGACGTTCACCCCGAAGTCGCAGACGAGCCCGAACCAGCTCGACGGCGAGGGCGAGGAGGGCACGTTCGAGGACGTCCCGTTCACCGTGACCGAGGCGGACAGGGCGAAGGGGCTCGACGTCCTGCTCACCCATGACTCCCCGATCGACGACTACGACCTGGTGCTGTTCCGTCGCGAGGGCGCTGAGCTCAAGCCGGTCGACGACTCCGGCAACCCGCCGGGCTCCGACGAGGAGATCACCGTCGAGGATCCGCAGCTCGGCGACTACGTCCTGCGCGTCACGAACTACCTGGCCTTCAGCGGCTGGGAGGTCAAGGTCCGGCGCCTGGCCCAGGGCACGGACACGATCCGGCCGCGGAAGGCGGTGGAGAGCTGGACGCTCACCTGCGAGGCGGGCGGCACGGTGCTCGCCTCCCAGAAGATCGCGATCGATCGCGGAACGTCGCTGGACGTCAAGGAGCCGTGCGGGGCCAACGCGGCGGCCGTCGTGGCGTCGGTCACCGGTCGGAAGAACGCACCCGCGCTGAAGGCCTGCGCGACCTCCGCCGGCTTCAAGTCGGTGAAGCTCAAGGTGCTCGGCCGGCGCAAGCTGCAGCTCGGCTTCTCCCGCCTGGTCGCAGGCCCGGTCCGCGTCGACGTCTTCCGGACCTCGACCGGCACACGGGTTCTGCGCAACCGCCGCGTGGCAACGCTCTCGAAGCTCAGCCGCTCGCAGACGTTCGCGCCGAAGCGGCTCGCCGACGGGTACTACTTCGCCCGCTACTCGATGAAGGGGGCGCGCAGGCGCGCGGACGAGCGTCGCCTGACCTTCCGGGTCCGGAAGGGGAGGATCACGCTGCGGCGCGGGCACCACGCGCCGAACTCGTGCGGCCTGCTGAGCTCCGTGAAGCTCGGGAGCCCGGTATTCGGCGGGCGGACCAAGCAGCCGCTGCGGATCGCCATCCGGGTGGCGCGTAAGAGTGACGTCACCGTGCAGGTGCTCAAGGGGGCGAAGGT
>JACDAP010000586.1 GCA_013695395.1 Solirubrobacterales bacterium | reverse complement strand
GTCGCGCGCTCGACGTGCTCGTGAGCGCCGTCGCGCTGCTGGTGCTCGCACTCCCGCTCGCGGTGGCCGGCGCGCTCATCCGCCTGGAGTCGCCCGGCAGTCCGATCTTCCGTCAGCGCCGCTCCGGGCACTGTGGGCGGGAGTTCGAGGTGATCAAGCTGCGGACGATGGTCAGTGGCGCCGAGCGGATCGGGGCGGGGCTCGCGATCGACAAGGGCGACGCCCGCATCACCCGCCTCGGCCGCGTCCTGCGGCGCACGAGCATCGACGAGCTCCCGCAGCTCGTGAACATCCTGCGCGGGCAGATGACCCTCGTCGGCCCCCGCCCGACGCTCCCGCATCAGATCGCCGCCTACGACGCTCGCCAGCGCGAGCGGCTGCTCGTGAAGCCGGGGGTGACCGGCTGGGCGCAGATCCACGGGCGCACGACGCCGAGCTGGCCGGAGCGGATCGAGCTCGACCGCTGGTACGTCGCGAACCGCTCGCTGCGCCTCGACGCCCGGATCGTCATGAGGACCGCTCGCGTGGTGCTCGGGGGCGAGGGCGTCGAGCGCGAGGGCCGGGCGTGGGTCGAGCCGCCTACGTGACCTCGAGCAGCGCCATGTAGAGCGTGAGGCCCGGGCCGAAGGCCATGGCGACCACCTTGTCGCCGCGCTCCAGGCGCCCGCCGGCGACCATCCGCTCGAGCACGAGCATCACCGTGGGCGAGGAGCAGTTGCCGCAGTCGCGCAGCACGCCCTGCGACTCGGCCACCTGCTCGTCGGAGAGCGCGAGCTTCTTCTGCACCACCTCGACGATGCGCGGCCCGCCCGGATGGACGGCCCAGCCGGGCACGTCAGCAGCGGTGAGCCCGTGGGGCGCGAGGAGATCCTCGACCGTCGCCTCCACGTGCTTGCGGAGGATCGCCGGGACGCGAGGGGAGAGCCCCATGCGGAAGCCGAGGTCGGTGACATCCCAGGTCATGAGCGCCGAGCGCGCGCTGTCGGTCCGCGCCGCGATGTCGAGCACGCGCAGGCCCCGCTGCTCCTCGCCGGGCCGGAGCACCACCGCGTTGGCCGCGTCGGCGAACAGCGCGTGGGCGACCACCTGCTCGGCGTCGTCGGTCGGCGGCTGCACGTGGAGCGAGGTGAGCTCGAGACAGAGCATCACCGCGGTCCGTCCGCGGGCGGTGACCGCGTCGGCGGTGGTGGCGAGGCCCGGGATCGCCGCGTAGCAGCCCATGTGGCCGACGTGGAGCCGCTGCACCCCGACCGGCATCTCGAGATCCCGCGCGATGAGGATGTCGAGCCCGGGTGTCGCGTAGCCGGTGCAGGAGACGACCGTGAGCAGGTCGATCTCCGCCGGGGTGAGGCCGGCGGCGGTGATCGCGCCGCGCACCGCCTCGGTCCCGAGCGGGAGCGCGTCGGCGGCGAAGCGCTCCATGCGCTGCTGCGTGCTCCAGCCGCTCACGTCCTCGACGAGCGGGTCGGTGACCCCGTGGCGCGTGGCGATCCCGGTCCCTGCGAAGACCTTGCGGGCGAGCTCCGAGCCGTCGTAGTGCGCGTCGAAGTAGCCGTCCCAGAGCTCCTGCTGGGTGCGGCGCTGCGGGAAGGTGGAGTGGGAGGCGGTGAGGGTGGCGGTCACGAGGTCCTGCGTACCCGGCCCGCGTACAGCGCAGCCAGCGAGCGGATGCGCTCCATGTGCACGGGTACGGACCGGTCGCGCAGGAAGCGCACGTAGCTTTGCGGGTGGACCCGGAGGCCGAACTGCTCCTCCACCTCGAGGCCGTGGGCGTTCATGAGCCCGGCGAGGCGGCGCGGGGGCACGAACAGCCGCGGGTCGTGGATGTGGCGGGGCGGCCCGCCGGGCAGCCGCTCCCCGACCCACACCAGGGAGAGCCGGGCCCAGAAGGTCGCGTTGATCGTGTCGTAGACCGCGACGCCGCCGGGTGCGAGCAGCCGGGCGATCTCGGAGATCAGCCCCGGCAGGTCCTCGACGTGCTCGATCAGCTCCCCGGCGATGACGACCTCGGCGCAGCCGTCCGGCAGCGGGACCGCGGTGACGTCCGCCTGCACGGGCTCCACACCGCGCGCGGCGGCCTGGGCGAGGGCGGCGCCGTTGCGGTCGACCCC
>JACDAP010000569.1 GCA_013695395.1 Solirubrobacterales bacterium | reverse complement strand
GAACTTCAACGCCACGACCGCGAACCCCAGGGCCGTCGTCACCGCGGGGATCCTGAGCCAGTCGAACTCCAAGGACGACCAGGCGATCCTCACCGCGGCGAACATGGCGCCCGGCGACACGGAGACCGGGACGCTCGATCTCGGCAACACGGGCGACCTGCCGGCGAGCATGAGCGTCTCGACCGCGCCCCCCGTCGACACGCCGGCCTCGACGGCGTTCTCCAGCTACCTGCGCCTGGAGGTGGACGATCTCGGCTCGCCCACCTGCACGACGGGCTGCCCCGCCCCCGTCGCGATCTTCCGCGGGCCGCTGGCGCAGGCCGCGGGAACCAGTGATCTCCGGGTGCTGCAGCCCGGGGAGAAACGTCGCTACCGCTTCAAGGTCACCTACCCCGACGGAGGCGGCGACGGCGCCGACAACGAGTACGGCGGCGCGCGCACGACGGTGGGCATCACCTGGACGGCACGCCAGTGACCGCGATCCGCCAGGCCGTCATGAACCTGGCGTTCCTGGCCATCGTCGCGATCGCCGCGATCATGCTCGTACCGGCCGCGCTCGGCTATCACCGCTACGTGATCCTGACCGGCTCGATGACCGGGACCTACGACCGCGGATCGGTCATCTTCGACAAGCCTGTGCCCACGTCGACGCTCAAGGCCGGCGACCCGATCACGTACTCGCCGCCGCCAGGGTTCTCCTCGCTCGACCTCGTGACGCACCGCATCGTCAAGGTCACCGACCGCAAGGGCATGCGGGTCTACAAGACCAAGGGGGACGCGAACAACGAACCCGACGCCTGGGAGTTCATGCTGCCGCAGCCCACCCAGGACCGGGTGATGTTCCACGTGCCGAAGATCGGCTACCTCTTCGCGCTGCTCAGCATGCGCCAGTACCGCGTGTTCCTGATCGGGATACCGGCCGTCGTGGCGGCCCTTGCCGTCGTCATGGGCATGTGGCGCGAGGCGGGCCGACTGGCGGGCGACGAGCGCGAGGGCCTTCCGGACTGGGGCACGATCGACCACGACGCCATGCCGGTCCACGGGCGGCTCGGGCCACTCCCGGATGCCGCGCCGGTCTTCGTCGGTCTGCCGTCGACGGCGACCGCCGTCGACTTCGCCTGGGCCCGCGGCGCCTGAGCTTCGACTTCGCCGGGGAACCCTGAGCGGTCCCGGCCAGGCCGCGATTCGTTCATTGCTCTCCAAACTCTCCCATGTGCTTCCGAACGGCGCGCGACCGGCCGAGGAGGACCGTGACGCACCTCAAGGGAGGGCGCACGATTGGCCGGCGATCCGGTCTTGGAAAGGAATCCCATGTCACGACTGAGCACGCTTTGGAAGGCCGACCCGCGCAAGCTCCTGGGGGGGCTCGGCGCACTGATGGTGGCCGCCGCCCTCGCCGTGGGGTCAGGCGCGAACTTCAACTCGACGAGCGCCAACCCGAGCAACGTCTTCAGCGCCGGGACGCTCTCGCAGAGCAACTCCAAGACGAACACGGCGATCCTCACCGCGAGCAAGATGAAGCCCGGTGACACCAGCACGGGAACGGTCGACATCAAGAACACCGGCGACACCCCCGGCGCGTTCTCGCTGGCGAAGTCGAACCTGGTCGACGCCCCGGCGAGCCCGGCCTTCTCGACGAAGCTGCAGCTCGTCGTCAAGGACCTCGGCGACCCCGCCTGCACGACCGGCTGTCCGGCTCCCGTCACGAAGTACACGGGACCGCTCGGCGCGATGAGCACGCTCACGCTCGGGACCTTCGCCAACAACGAGGCGCACCGCTACGAGTTCGCAGTCACCTTCCCGGACGGTGGCGCCAACGGCGCCGACAACGTCTACAAGGGCGCGACCTCCACGCTCGACTACACCTGGACGGCTGCGAGCTGATCCCCGCCGGGACATCTCGCACCCTTCCTGACCATGCGCCTCGGCGCCAAGGTGCTCGCCACCGCCGCCCTGCTGGGTCTCCTCGGCACGGCCGGCGGCGCGAGCACCTTGTCCGCCTTGAACGACACGACCGCCAACCCGGGCAACTCGTTCGTCTCCGGAACGGTGGAGATCGCCGACGACGACGCCGGCACCGCGGTGGCGAGCTTCTCCAACGGGCGGCCCGGGACGACGACGACCGGGTGCGTCAACGTCACCTACACCGGCACGCTGCCCTCGACCGTCCGGCTCTACGGGACGACGACGGGGACGGGCCTCGACGCGTACCTCGACCTGAAGATCACCCGCGGGAAGATCACTCAGACGCCCGCGGCCGGGTCGTGCACCACCTTCACGGCGGACTCGACCGACTACGGGAACGGCGGGGCCGGGATCGTCTACAACGGCCTGCTGTCGGGCCTGGGGTCCACCGCGGCCACCGGCATCGCCGACCCGCGGGCCAGTGCGCCGACCACGTGGGGCGCCGGGGACGTCCGCGCCTACAAGGTGCAGGTCACGCTCCGCAACGAGGCGAGCGGACAGGGGAAGAACGCGACGACCTCCTTCTCCTGGGTCGCGGAGAACACGTGATCGCCGCAGCCCGCACCGCCGACTCCTTCCCGGTGGCGTCGCTGCGCTGGGCAGACCGTGCGGCCACGGTGGCGATCGTCGCCTTGGCGGTGCTGCTGACGGCGCTGCTCGTCGGCCGCACGGCAGGCGTCCGGCCGCTGATCGAGCGCAGCGGCAGCATGGCGCCCGCGATCGCGACCGGCGACCTCCTGCTCTCGCAGCGCATCGCGATGGGCGACGTCCGCGTCGGCGACATCGTGAGCTTCGACGACCCGCGCCGGCCCGGCGTGCCCACGACCCACCGGGTCGTCGGCCTGCGCCGCGGCGACCGACAGGTGACCGTGACCACCCGCGGCGATGCCAACCCCTCGGCCGAGCAATGGACCACGGCAGCCTCCGGCCAGCTCCGTCGGGTCACGCTGACGGTCCCGAAGGCGGGCTACGTCATGAGCGCACTCGCCGGCAAGACGGTCCGGCTTGGGTTGCTGGCGCTCATCCTCGGCGCGGTGGCGAACGTCGCGCTACGGCGGATCTGGAACCTGTGATGGGCCACTGCAGAACACGGCGGCTTGCCGCCTGCGTCGTGCTGCTCGCCGCGGTGGCCGCTCACGGGATCGCAGGGACCGTCTCGGGATACGTCGAGGAGACCGCGACGCCCGGGGGCACGTTCGCGGCCGCTGCCGACTGGACCGCGCCGAGCGCTGCCGCGGCGGTCGTCTCGAAGGTCGCGGGCGGCGACCCGGGCTACGTCCGCGCCGGCGGCAGCTACCACGTGTACGCGAACGTCGCCGACCAGGGCAACCCGGCGGCGGGTACCGCCTCGGTCAACGCGGGAGTCGGCAGCCTGAGCACCGCGTCCAGCGCTGCGGCCGCGACGGGCTCCTGGACCGTCGGCGGCCTCTCCTACAACTGGCGCAGCGCGGCGCTGACCGCCAAGGCGGGGCTGACCGACGGGTCGATCGGCTACAGCCTGACCTCGACGGACTCCGCCACGCCGGCCAACGCCCGGACCCAGAACTTCACGACCACTGCGGACAGCACGGTGCCGACCGGGACCGCGATCAGCTCGACGAACACGCCGGGGGGGACCGTCGGTCGCCCCGAGCAGGGCGACACCGTCGTCTACACGTCGAGCGAGCCGCTAGAGCCGATCTCGATGCTGGCGGGCTGGAGCGGAGCGGCCATCGACGTCGCCGCCACGATCTCCGACGAGCCCGGTACCGGGGATGTGCTGAGGGTCACCACGGCGGCCGGCGAGGTGCCCGGCACCCCCGTGCTGCTCGGGCGCAACGACTTCGTCTCCAAGTCGCGGCCGATCACCTTCGGGCAGACCGGGACGGCGTCGACGCTGACCCGGGAGGGCAACGTGACGACGCTCGTCCTCGGGACTCCGAGCGCCACGGCGGCGACGACCGGCGCCGCTGCCCAGATGCGCTGGAGCCCGTCGGCGACCGTCACCGACCGGGCCGGCAACCCCATGGCGACGACGTCCGTGCTCGAAGCCGCCAACGCCGTCAAGGAGTTCTGAGACCGTGACCGCCTCCTTCGTCCGCCGCCTCGACGCCCGCGGGGCACTGCACACGGGAATCGGCATCGCGACGATCTCTGTGGTGCTCGCCGGGATGGGCATCGCGGAGAGCCGCGCCGACCCGACCCCGGAGGCGCGGACCGTCCGCACGGTCGGCGCGCTCGGCATCAGCAACTCCCGCGCCGACCGCGCCGTGCTCGAGGGACGCATGATGCTCCCCGGCGACAAGGTCGGTGGCAGTGTCACGATCACGAACTCCGGTGCCGCGGCAGGGCTCTTCGAGCTCTCGGCCAACGGGCTCGCCGACGTTCCCGGGCGCGGAGGCGGTGTGCTGTCCCACGAGCTGCGGCTCCTCGTCGAGGCCGTCGGTGACGGCGGTTCGACGGTGCTCTATGACGGTCGCCTCGACGCGCTCGACGTCGTCCCTGTCGGGGAGCTCGGCCCGGGCACCGACCGGACGTTCCGCTTCACGGTCACCCGCCCGGCGTCCGGCACCCCCGGCGAGTACCGCGCCGCGACCGCGGAGATCGACTTCGTCTGGACGGCCGTCCGCGAGGAGGTCGGCCGCTGCGTCAACCGCATCCTCGGCTCGGCTCGGGCTGATGTCCTGAGCGGCTCACGCGAGGGCGACGAGATCGACGGGGGCGCCGGCACGGACACGATCACGGGGGGACCGGGCGAGGACTGCCTGACCGGGGAGAGCGGCGACGACGTCATCGACGCCCGCGACGGCGTGGCCGACACGGTCGATTGCGGCCCGGGCGACGACACCGTCCTCGCCGACCCCGAGGACACCCTCGTCGGCTGCGAACGACGCCGATGACGCCTCCTCCGCGGCGCCCATCGCGGTCAACGTCACTGCCCGAAGGCACCGCACAGCCGCAACGCGCGTAGCTCGCCGGCCCGCGGTCGCCGGCACCGCGCGCTGCAGCGCCGGAGATCTCCACCGCACCCGGGCGCCCGTCAGGTTGCGATCGGCTTCAGCTCCTCGCTTGCGTTCTGCGTGTAGCGCTGCAGCGTCCCGTTCGGCGCAACCTCGTACTGCCCCACCCGCCTCAGCGGGGGTGAGTACGCGTGGATCGTGACGCTGGGTACCTCGCCGGCGTGCTGAACGCGGTGGATGTCCGAGGGGCGCACGGCGAAGGTCTGGCCCGCTCCGAAGTGGCGATCGACGTTCGGAGCGCCCACGGCCAGACGCTGTTCGCGGATCGCGCCATCCGCCACGAGGATGGCCGCCGCGGAGTCGTCGTGGTCGTGGAAGCCGGTGTCGTGGCCCGGCATCCAGGAGACGACCCAGATCTCCACTGCGTCGTCGCGGTGCAGGCAGGCGAAGTGGCGTTCCCCGCCGTGCCGGACGAGGTTCCGCCACCGCTCCGGGACGGCGGCGACCGTCTGCACGAGGTCCCGCAGCTGCGCGGCGGTCAGGTCAGGTGTGATCAAGAGCGTCATGCGGGCACCCAGGCGGTCCCGAGGAGCCGCGCGACGTTGCCGGTCCTGATCGCGGCGTGTGCCTCAGCGCCGAGGGGCAGCTCGTTCGAGGAGAGCACCACCGGGCTGTCGGTCCCGTGCACGAGCTGGCTCGTGCCGACCACGCAGGCCATGGCTCGCAGCGCACGAGGCCCGTAACCCGAGGTGTCGTAGAACTGGAGCGGATCGGGCTCGTCGAGGACAGGTCCACCGCGGAGCGCGGTCCGCTCCGCGTGCAGCGGCGCGAGCCCGGCGAGGGCGGCCCACACGACATGGAGGCAGGGGTGGGCATCCCGCCCCTGCGCTGCCCACGCGTGCCAGGCCGAATGGAGCTCGGCGACGTAGCGCACGCTCGGCGCCCACCAGTCGGCGGCGACCGTCTCCGGCGTGAGGGTTCCCGGGGCGGGCCCGGGATGGACGAAGAGCGGGGCCAGGCGCTCCTGCAGGCGGTCGAGCAGCGGGGCCCGACGGCGTAGCAGTCCGGGGTCCGCCAGCGCGGCCGCACCGACGATGATTCCCGCTGCGCCGGCATCGAGCGTCGTCGGCCGCAGCGACGACCTGCTCCGCGCTCGCCGCCAAGGGAACCGAGCCCCACCAGCCGAGCTCGGTCGGGAGCTCGGAGGCCGCGTCGTTCCAGGCGCGGAGGATCGGTGCCGCCTGCTCAGGCGGCAGCGTCTCAATCCCGACCGGTGGGGAGAGGGCGACCAGCGCCCGGTCGAGGCCGGCACACCGCACGTCTGCTCGGCGCGTCGAGAGGTCGTGGTCCGTCGGGTCGACGAGGAACGCGGGCTCTCCCGGAAGCTGCACGAGCCACCCGCCCTCGATGCGCTCCGCGCACGGAGCCACGATCCGGCGCTCGAGCGCCCGGAGCACCGGCTCGGGCCAGAGATGCTGGTGCATGTCGATCGCGAGCACGGCCCCAATCTATACAAAGCCGGTAGGGAAAGAGGGAATTATGCGCTCGCCTACTATCGCCCGATGGCCGACGCCTGGGTCTACCTGTTGCGATGCGCGGACGGCTCCTTGTACGCGGGCTGGACCAACGACCTCGATAAGCGCCTGGCGGCCCACGCGGCCGGGACCGCTTCGCGCTACACGCGGTCCCGCCTGCCGGTCGCACTCGCCCTCGCCGTTCCGCAGGCCGACCGATCGGCGGCTATGCGGGAGGAGGCGCGGGTCAAACGGCTCACCCGGCCGGAGAAGCTCGCGCTCATCGACGCTTCGCCGCCCGACTGAGTTCAAATAGAGGATCCGACGAGCGTCCGACACGCCGTATCGATCGCGCCGCTCTCGCGCTCGATCAATCGCCGGGCCTGCAGCTCGAGCAGGCCCAGGTTTCTCGGGCTTGCGTCGTCAAGCGCGTCGGAGGCGAGATCCAGATCGGTCTGCAGGCGCACCACCCGGTCGTCGGGCATCAAGCGCTCGAGCTGGTAGGAGACCGTGTCGCTGACCCCGTCGAAGACGACATCGATCACGGGGCGCACCCACTGCACGAGCCCCCAGCTCGCCGCCTGCTCGTGATGGATCGGGCGCATCTGGCTGCCCGTCCCCAGGGAGAGCACGAAGCTCGGGGGCAGTCCGTGCAGCCGGACGGACTCCGCGTAGGCGCACATCGCCGGGTTCGTGGCGAAGACGCCGCCGTCGACCAACGACATCGCACCCAGCCGCAGCGGCTCGAAGTAGGTGGGGGCGGCGGCGGTCGCCCGGGCGACCTGCGGGCGCGGCCCGTCGAGATCGTGGCGCCAGCTCTTGAAGAAGTGGGGTGCCCGCGCCTCGAGGTCGTAGGCGGTCACAAGCGTGCGCGTGGTCGCCTCGGAGAGCAGACCGTCGCCGAGGTACCGATCGAGGGCATCGACGAGCGCGCGGTCGTCGTACTTCTCCTCGAGCAGACCGTCCGCTGAGCGCAGGCGGTGCGCGGCTGATCGGTGGAAGATCCGCGGGCCCTCGGTCCGGTAGAGCTCGACCAGCTCCCTGGCGGGGGCGGCGCCGGGCCGGGTGAGCGCGCAGGCGAGCACGCCGCCGGTCGACGTGCCCGCGACGAGGTCGAAGAGCTCGTGGACCTGCCGCCCCGTGCGCGCCTCGATCTCCGTCAGCACCAGCGCGGGGATGATCCCTCGGATCCCACCGCCGTCGATGCTGAGCACCCGCACCCGGCGGACGCTACCTCACCCCCGCGACGCGAACCGCCCGCCCTTTTCCGTGCCGAGCGAGGAAAAAGGCGGGAGGTTCGGCCCTCGGGTGCGCTCAGGGACTACCCGGCGACCTCGGCGATCTCGGGCTCGCCCTCCTGCTCCTCGCCGGTGCCCTCGGCGAAGTCCTCGGGCGGCAGCGCCTGCTTGCGCGGGTCGCGCTTGCTGCCCGCGATCGTCTCGTCGCTCACCTTGCCCTTGGGGATGAACCCGGACTTCATGCCGAAGTACACGGCCTGCGGGTGGTGGGTGATGATCGCGACCGTGGACTGCTCGGGCTCGACGGCGTAGCCCCCGGAGAGCCGCATGCCGATCGAGGGCGCGTCGAGGAGCTTCCACACCTTTTCGTGCTCGCTCTGGTCCGGGCAGGCCGGGTAGCCCCAGGACCAGCGGCGGCCCTGGTCGGGGTCGATGCCGAGCTCGGAGCGCACGCGCGCGTGCATCCACTCGGCCATGCCCTCCGCGGTCTGCACGCCGAGGCCGTGGGTGTAGAGCTGCTCGGCGAACTCATCGCTGGCCTCGAGCTCGGCCATCAGCTCGGTCACCCGGTCGCCGGCGGTGACGACCTGCAGCACGCAGACGTCCCGTTCGCCGCTGTCGAGCGGCCGGTAGAAGTCGGTGATGCAGATGCGATCGTGCTCGGGCTGGCGGGGGAAGACGAGGCGCTCCACCTCCTTGTCGTGGTCCTCGGGATCGAAGATCACGAGCTCGTTGCCGTCCGCGTTGCAGGGGAAGTAGCCGACCTTGGCCCGCGGGCGGAGGTAGTCCTGCTCGGCCCACATGCGCTCGAGGCGGGGGAGGAAGCCCTCCTCCTCGTCGGTGCCCTCGACGAGAGCGCGCCAGGCGTCGCCCTTCACGCCGCGCCCGCCCCAGTGGAGCTTGAACAGCACGTGGGTGTCGAGGTGCGGGTAGACCTCGTCGAGCTCGACGGGGATCTCCTTGACGCCCCAGAACGGCGGGGTGAGCAGCGGGTTGTCGGTGACGGCGCTCGAGCGGACGGAGCTGTCGGTGGTGTCACCGAGCGGCTTCTCCGGCCCCTTGTCGCGGAGCTTGAAGGCGCGCGCGCGTGTGTCCTCGACAAGCTCGGTCCGCGTGTCGTCCTCGACGATCTTGTCCATCATCGCGAGGCCCTCGAAGGCGTCCTTGCAGTAGAAGACGCCCGGCGCGTAGACGTCGTCGCTCGTGCGCCCGCCCGGGAAGAGCGCCCGCAGCCCGAAGTCGCGGTTGATCGCCGCGCCACCGATGAGGACCGGGAAGTCGAGCTTCTGCTCGTGGAGCTCCTGGATGGCCAGCGGCATCTGCTTCGAGGTCGACACCAGCAGTGCGCTCAGGCCGATCGCCGTCGCCTTGTGCTCCTTGGCCGCCTCGAGGATGTTGCCGACCGGGACCTGCTTGCCGAGGTCGATGACCGTGTACCCGTTGTTGGTGAGGATCGTGTTCACGAGCGACTTGCCGATGTCGTGCACGTCACCGAAGACCGTGGCCAGGACGACCGTGCCCTTCGTGTAGTCGGCGGTCCGCTCGAGGTAGTTCTCGAGGCGGGCCACGGCCTTCTTCATGACCTCCGCGCTCTGGAGCACGAAGGGCAGGATGAGCTCGCCGGCGCCGAACTTGTCGCCGACCTCCTTCATCGCGGGCAGCAGCACGTCGTTCAGCGTGGGGACGGCGCCGATCTTCTCGTTGCACTTGTCGATCCAATCCTCCACGCCCTCCTTGCGGCGGCGCAGGATGTGGAAGTGCAGGGCCTCCTCGGGCTCCATGCCCTCGGTCGGGTTCTTCTTCTCGACCTCGGCCTCCTCGCCGCGCGACTCGAAGTGCTCGATGAAGTGCTGGAGCGCCTCCTCGGAGCGGTTGTAGACGAGGTCATCGGCCAGCTTGCGCTCCTCCTCGGAGATCTCCGAGTAGGGCGTGATGTGGTTCGGGTTGACCATCGCGAGGTCGAGCCCGGCCTCGACGCAGTGGTAGAGGAAGACCGAGTTCAGCACGGCGCGGGCCGGCTGCCCGACACCGAACGAGACGTTGGAGACGCCGAGCGACGTCTTCACGCCGGGGAGCGCGGCCTTCACGTCGCGGATGCCCTTGATGGTCTCGACGGCCGACGGCCGCCACTCCTCGTCACCGGTGGTGAGGGTGAAGGTGAGCACGTCGAAGATCAGCATCTCCGGGTCGAGCCCGTGCTCGTTCACGCAGATGTCGTGGATGCGCGTGGCGATCTCGACCTTGCGCTCGGTGGTCTTGGCCATTCCGACCTCGTCGATGGTCAGCGCGATCACGGCGGCGCCGTGCTCGTTCGCCATCGGGACAACGAGGTCCATCTTGTCGCGGCCCGCCTCGAGGTTGACCGAGTTGACGATCGCCCGGCCGGGGATCTGGTCGAGCGTCTCGGCCAGCACCTCGGGTTCGGTGGAGTCGATCTGGATGGGGGCGGCCTGCGAGAGCGAGACCTTCTTGGCGACGATCCGCATCTGCTCGGCCTCGTCCTCGCGCTCGGTCAGCGCGACGCAGAGGTCGAGCACGTGGGCGCCGCCCTCGACCTGGTCTTCGGCGATCTGGAGCAGCGCGTCGTAGTCGTCGGCCAGGAGGAGCTCCTTGGCGCGGCGCGAGCCCTGCGAGTTCACGCGCTCGCCGACGATCGTCGGGCGCGGCTCCTGGACGAGCGGGCCGGCGGAGATCATCGAGGAGATCCAGGGCAGCGGCCGGCGGCCGGCCCACTTGGTCTGCGCGCCGGCGGGCTTGCAGCGCTCGGCCATGGCCTTGATGTGCTCCGGCGTCGTGCCGCAGCAGCCGCCGACGACCCCGACGCCGTAGCGCTCGACGAAGTCGCCGAGCGTCTCGGCGAGCGGGCCGGGCTCCTCGGGGAAGATCGTCTCGCCGTCCGGGCCCTGAAGGGGGAGGCCGGCGTTCGGGATGCAGTGCGACGGGACGGTCGAGTGCTCGCCGAGGTAGCGGATCGCGTCGCGCATGTCCTCCGGGCCCGTCGAGCAGTTCAGGCCGATGACGTCGGCCTTCAGCGCGGTGAGCGTGGTGAGGACAGAGGAGATGTCGGTGCCGAGGAGCATCTTGCCGCCGTTGGGCAGCAGCGAGACGGAGGTCTGGATGGGAACGTTGCGGCCGACCTCCTTGAACGCCTCGCGGGCGCCGAACATCGCGGCCTTGACCTCGAGGATGTCCTGCGCGGTCTCGATGATCAGCAGGTCGACGCCGCCGAGCAGCAGGCCGTGGGCCTGCTCGCGGAAGATCTCGACGAGCTCGCGGAAGCGGATGTTGCCGAGCGAGGGCTCCTCGGAGGCGGGCAGGAAGCCCGTCGGCCCGATCGAGCCGGCCACGAAGCGATTCTCGCCCACGGCCTTGCGGGCGATCTCGGCGGCCTTCTGGTTGATCTCCGCCGTGTGGTCGGCGAGGCCCCACTCCTCGAGCTTGAGTCGGGAGGCCTGGAAGGTGTCGGTCTCCACGACGTCGGCGCCGGCCTCGACCATCGAGGTGTGGACGCCCTCGATCACGTCGGGCCGGTTGAGCACGAGGACCTCGTGCGCGCGCCCGGGGAGCTTGTAGTCGTTCTCCAACGAGAGGTCGAACTGCTCCAGCGTCGCGCCCATGCCGCCGTCGAAGACGAGGACCTGTTCGCGGATGGCCTTGAGGTAATCGCGCATCAGGGCAGGGTATCAGCGAATCGGCCAACCTTGACACGGTCGTGGCAAGGTTGGGAGCAGGCCGGTTCCCGACCTCAGAACGGCCGATGACCGCCGATACGTCGGGCATCCTCGCCGAGGAACTGATATGTAGCCGGCGATGGGTGCGGTGCAGGTGCTGCCGGGCGCGGTGGCTGATCTGCAGGCGTGGGGGCCGGCCTGCCGGGCCGCGAGCGCGACGCCCGGTCCTAGTTCGGTACGAATTCGACCGCCCGGACTGGCACTCTGGAAGAGTACGCGGATGCTTCGTCTCCTCACATGCTCCCTCCTCGCCGCAGCGCTGCTGATGCCCGCTTTCGCCTCCGCGGCCCTTCCCGGCGCGAACGGGAAGATCGCCTTCGTGAGCGGGCGCGACGGCAACGACGAGATCTACGTGATGGACCCCGACGGGTCGAATCAGACGCGGCTCACCCAGAACGCGGCACGCGATAAATCGCCGACGTGGTCCCCCGACGGACGCCAGATCGCGTTCTTGCGCGACCCGGACTCCCGCGGCCTCGACGACGTGATGGTGATCGACGCGGACGGGACGAACGAGCGGCTGGTCAAAGCCGACGAGGGAATCGGCAGCTCGGGGCTCAGCTACTCGCCCGACGGCGCCCGACTCGTGTACGCCGGCATCGCCTCGGTCTCGGGGTCCTTCGGGACCAACATCACGCGGCTCGACGTCGATGGCTCGAACCGCACCGAGCTGACGGACGGTCGTGACGGAGGAGTCGTCGATCTCTCCCCGGACTTCTCCCCCGACGGCCAGCAGATCGTCTTTCAGCGCGACAACCTCTTCGATGACGGCGACGAGATCTTCGTCATGGGTCAGGACGGCTCAGGCCAGAGACGCGTGCTCCCGGCGGCCGGGCCCGTGAGCGACTTAGACCCGGACTTCACCCCTGACGGTCGGATCGCCTTCTGGGGCCGACGGGCGGCCGAACCGACCGACCCCACGGACGAGGACGTCTTTGTGGTCGGCCCCGACGGATCCGGGCTGACGCGGATCCTCTCTCCGGGCGAGGACGACTCCCACCCGGCCTTCTCGCCCGACGGCACGAAGATCGTCCTGGAGCGCTCGTCGGCGGGCATCGTCGTCACGGCGAGCGACGGCACGAGCCCCGTGACGCTCACCAGACTCGGCTCGCGGCCCGACTGGCAGCGGCTCCCGGCGGCGGTCACGACCGTCACGCAGCGCCCGGAGGCGCGCACGCGCAACGCGTCTGAGGTCTTCCGGTTCGCGCTCGTTCCCGGCTTCGAGGGCAGCCACAAGTGCTCCATCGACGGATCGACCTTCCAGTCGTGCAACAGCGGAACGACGGCGAACGGATTCCTCGTCAGCGACCTGTCCGAAGGTGCGCACCGGCTCGAGGTCTTCTTCGACGTCCAGGGCACGGCCGACGACGGTCCCATCACGACGGTCGAGTGGACCGTGGACCGAACCGGGCCCGACGTGCAGATCACCTCCGGGCCGCCGGTCTCCACCTCCGACACCTCCGCGACGTTCACCTTCGCGAGCGGAGCCACCGATCTCGACGGCTTTCGCTGCTCCCTCGATGGGGGTCCGAGCTTTCTCTGCCGCACCCCGGACACCGAGACCGGGCTCGCGCCGGGGACGCACACGTTCTCGGTCACCGCCCTGGATGACCTGGGCAACGAGTCCTCACCCGCCGAGGCCCGATGGCAGATAGCGGCGCCGGCCCCGCCGGCGGGAGGCGGCGAGGTGGCGGCCGCCGAGACGTCGTTCACCTGCTCCTTGCCGAACGTCCCCCGCATCGCCTTCGGGGTCATCGTCGCCGTCGGCGTGGAAGCCTGCCTCGACGCGACCGCCGACCCGGACCGCTTCACCTCCCGAAGGCCCGTCCTGGTCAACGGGATCGGGATCGTCCCGGACGCCGGAACGGAGATCCGCATCGCGCGGGACGCGGCGAACGGCTCGGTCGTCACCACCGGGGGCTCCACCCTGCGGCTGGGAGACCTGAGTTGGAAGCTCGACGAGGGATTCACATGGAACGAGCTCTCCCGCGGCAGCCTGGCCACGATCAACCGGCTCTTCGAGATGGGCAGCCTCAGCTCGGCGGACGGGATCAAGGACCTTGAACGGGAGCGTCGGTCGAGCGGACTCAAGAGTGTCTTCGGCTTGAACCTCGTGGCCGCGCCGAAGGCCGAGTTCAGCGCCGTCAACGGCGGCCAGGTAACGCTCTCACTCAAGCTCGCCGTCCCGAACCTGCTGCGGTCGACCCCGGGCAGGCTCCCGCCCGGCACCTCGATCTCGGAGACCGGCGTCTCCTTCGAGGGCGCCGCCGTCATCTCCAACGATCGCGGGTTCCAGTGGCAGGGCAAGGTCCAGATCCCCGAGTTCTGGATCGCGGGCAAGTTCAAGGTCAAGGACACATCGCTGGCCTTCGACTCGGCCCTTCGGCAGTTCGACGGCCTGGCCACCGTGGAGTTCTCGAGCCAGGCGTTGCCGGCGGTGCTCAAGAGCCGCGCAAAGGCGATCACCGTGGGGCTCGCGTTCGGTCCTCCCGGGTTCCCGGTGAAGAAGCTCTCGCTCAGCGTGTCCCAGCTCGACCGCCCGATCGGTGACGGCTTCTTCCTGCAGCGCGCCGGCCTTCAGCTCTCCACGGGCATCGGCCGGAAGGGCGGCCGCGTCGCGGGACTCCAGGGCAGCGCCGGCGTGTCCTTCCTGCCCAGGCTGCAATTCGGGACCCTGTTCAGCGGCGAGGTCATCTCGATCGACGGGTCCCTGGCGCTGACGTTCCCCTTGGACATCGAGGAGTTCGACAAGGCGGTGAAGTCGTCGGGCTTCGAGCTCAAGGGGATCACCAAGGTCCTCGGCGTCCAGATCGGCGACGTCACGGTCTCCTCACTCGACGGGGTCGTCGACATCTCAGGCTCGATCGATGCCACCTACCTCGGGGTCGGTTTCGTGGGGCGCGTCGCTCCCGGGGCCTTCGTCAGCCCGGTCGACCTCTCGTTCAACATCGAGGCGACGGGCCAGGCGATCCTTCCGGGAGGGATCCGGGCAGGCGCCACGGACATCTTCTCCAGCCGGGGCTTGATGCGCTGCATCAACGCCGACGCCGCCGTGGTGGGCGGGGTGTCGATCGGCTACGGGCTGGTCCGGACCGACACGGGCCTGCGTCCGCTGCTGGTCACGTCGGCGTGCGACGTCACGCCGCTTCGTGTCGCCCGGCCGAGGGCCGCTGCTGCGGACGGAAGTCCCGTCTCGATCAACGTGCCGGCGCGGACGCGGGCGCTGGTCGTCGGCGTCCAGACCGACGCCGGCACCGCTCCCGCCGCGACCCTGGCGGGGCCCGGGGGCGCGCGTCTGGTGGCGGGGCAGGCGGGGAGCACCGTGAAGGCCGGGGGCGGCACCACCGTCCGCGCGAGCGGCCGCGGGGAGACGGCGTTCATCGTTCCCAGGCCGGCGGCCGGGCGCTGGACCGTGCAGCCCGGCGAGCCGGCCAGGGTCTCGTTCGGGCGAGACGCAGGCCCCGCCAACCCGCGTGCGGTTCTCGGTCGGGCAGATCGCAAGGGTCGGCGCACGCTGACGATCAGGGCCAACTCCATCCCCGGGCAGCGGCTCGAGGTCTACGAGCGCGGCGCGTCCGGAGCCCGTCGACTCGGCCGGCTCGCCGGCCCGGGCGGCCGCTTGCGCTTCACTGCGGCCGGCGGCCTCGGCCCGAAGCGCCGGATCGATGTGCTCGTGGTCCGTGCGGGGCTGCCGCGCGGCCGGACGGCGGTCGCGCGCTTTCGCGTCGCAGCGATCGGCCGACCCGGGAGGCCGCGGCTCGGGTCCGACCGTCGAACGATCACCTGGGCGAGGGC
>JACDAP010000534.1 GCA_013695395.1 Solirubrobacterales bacterium | reverse complement strand
CCCCCGCCGCGCACCCCGTGCCGATCGCGGTCCCCACGGCGACCATGGACCTCGCCGCGCTGAAGGAGCTCTGGCCCGCCGTCCTCTCCACGCTGCGCGAGCAGCACCAGCTCCTCCACGGCGTGATCGCCCCCGCCGTCCCGGTCGCGCTGGAGGATCACGAGCTGGTGCTCGCCTACGCCCGCGACCAGGCGTTCTTCCGCCGCAGGGCGGAGACCACCGATCACCGCACCGCGCTCGCCGAGGTCATCCGCACCCTCGCCGGCTTCCAGCCGAGGCTGCGCTTCGAGCTCGTCGACCCCTCCGCGCTTGGCGCCGACCAGCCGCCGGAGCCGGTCATCAGCGAGACGGAGTGGATCGAGCGCTTCAAGACCGAGTTCGACGCCCAGGAAATCGACCCCGACCCCCAGGAGAGCTAGGCCCTCATGCCCCAGCCGAACATGCAGCAGATGATGAAGCAGGTCCAGAAGATGCAAGCCGACATGGCCAAGGCGCAGGAGGAGCTCAAGACCGCCACGGTCACCGCGACCGCCGGCGGCGAGATGGTCACCGTCACCGTGACCGGCGACCAGCAGATCACCGGCCTCGAGATCAAGCCCGAGGCGATCGACCCGGACGACCCGGAGCTGCTTCAGGATCTCGTGCTCGCCGCCGTCAACGAGGGGCTGCGCTCCTCGCAGGAGATGGCGGCCAAGCGGATGGAGGGGCTGACCGGCGGTATGGACCTCGGTAGCCTCGGGCTCCCCGGCTTCTAGGCGATGAGGCGCTCATCCATCCCGACGCGCTCGGGTGTCACCGCCCGCAGGGCGTAGCTTCACCTTGTACGCCCCGCCCGTCCAGCGGCTGATCTCCGAGCTCGGCAAGCTGCCCGGCGTCGGGCAGCGGACCGCGCAGCGCCTCGCCTTCCACCTCCTGCGAGCAGATGAGGAGGACGCGCTCGGCCTGGCCGACGCGATCCGCGAGGTGAAGGCGAAGATGGGTCTCTGCGAGATCTGCTTCAACCTCGCCGACCAGGCCCGCTGCCCGATCTGCCTGGACGAGCGGCGTGACCTCGCGCTCATCTGCGTCGTCGAGGAGCCGGGGGACGTCGTCCCGATGGAGCGCACGCACGAGTACCGCGGCCGCTACCACGTCCTCGGCGGGGCGCTCTCCCCGATCGACGGGATCGATCCCGAGGACCTGAAGCTCGGCGAGCTCTTCGCCCGGGTCGAGGAGGGCGGCGTGACCGAGGTCATCCTCGCCACCAATCCGACCACCACGGGCGAGGCGACCGCGCTGCACATCGCCGCCATCCTGCGGGAGCGGACACCGGACGTCTCGGTGACCCGCCTGGCCTCCGGCCTCCCGGTCGGCGGCGACCTCGAGTACGCGGACGAGGTCACGCTCGGCAAGGCCTTCTCCGGCCGTCGCGCCCTCTGACGTCAGCCGGCGGGTGCCGTCTGGGCGCGCAGCCTGTCGAGACGCCCGAGCGCCTCGCGCACCCGCGAGGTGGGGATCCGCCCGTCGCGCACGGCCTTGACCACGGCCCGGTAGGCCTCCTCCTGGTCGTTCAGGTCACCCGGGACGTAGAGCATGTCGCAGCCCGCCTTGAGGGCCGCGACCGCCGCGGCCCCGACGCCCTCTCCGGTCGCGAGTGTCACCGCCGTGAGGTTGGACGAGACGACCGCACCGCGGAAGCCGGACTGGCGCAGCGTCCGCACCACCGCCGGGTCCAGCGTCGCCGGGGTGACCCCGTCGAAGCCCGCGTAGAGCGCACCGGACATCTGCATCGCCGGCGCGGTCCGCGCGTTGACGGTGAACGGGACCTGGTCTCGCGTCCGCAGCTCCTCGCGTGAGCTTCCCACCGTCGCCACGCCCAGCTCCGGATCCTGCGAAGCGGTTCCCTCGCCGGGGAAGTGCCCGAGCACCGGGGCGATCCGCGCCCGCTTCCAGCCGTCGATGGCGCCGCGGACCAGCCGCGCGACCTCGGCCGGGTCGTCGCTGAAGCCGCGGTTCGCCCACGGGCCACCCGTGACCTGCAGGTCCCCGGACGGGGCGAGCACCAGGTCGAACCCGCGCATCCGCAACGAGCGCCCGGTGGTCTCGGCCTCACGCCGGGCCGCCGCCGAGTTCGGGATGTCCGGCTGGGCGGTCGGGCCGATACGGGGGATCGCGACCTCCTCGCCGCCGAGCTGCCGGGTCGCCACCAGCGGCTCCCGTTGCCCGGCGCTCTTCGCCACCACCCCGAGCTCCCCGGTCAGCGCGGTCAGCTGCGCCTGGTCGACGACGTTCGCGCCGTCGATGAGCACCGCACCCCATTCCCGGTCGGCCAGCCGCTCGAAGAACGGAGCGCTCGGGGTGGTCCCGGCGAAGCCGACGAGGAAGAGCCGCGCCGCCGCACGCGAGAGGGGCACCGGCAGCTTGGCGTCGGCCTTGCGCTGCTGATCGCGCTCGGTCGCTGAGCGGGGCTCTTCCGGCAGGGAGCGCGCGCCGGTCGCCCCGCTCCGGAAGCCGGAGCCGCCCGCGGGAACGGGCGGGTCGTCGGCGGGAGGACTCGAACCCCCGGTCGCCAGCGCGAGCCCGCCACCGGCCGCCGCTCCGGCCGCCGCGAGGGC
>JACDAP010000475.1 GCA_013695395.1 Solirubrobacterales bacterium | reverse complement strand
GGTCGGTCGCGCACCGGCAGCCCGTTCGGCCCGGGCGGGCGGCGGCCTGCCTCCGCGATCGCCGCTTCGATGCCGGTCCCACCCTGGGATCCCTCACCTGACGAGCTGCCGCGCAGCCGCTTGAACGCACGGCCGACCTTCGTGCTGAGCGCGACCGGCAGGAGCTCACGAAAGACGGCGGGCCCATCGTCCTCCGCTTCGCGCTCCGGGTCTGGCGTGGATCCCCGGGCCGAGGGCGTTTCGAGGCGCTCTGGCCCCGAGGACACGGGCTCGCCGCGAAGGGGACGGATGGTGCCGAACCACGGCGGAGGCGCGGGAATCGTCTCCGGCGACCGGGCGCGACGCAGGGACTCCTCGGCAGAGGCCGACAGGCGGCCGTCGTAGACCGCGGCCACCCGCGCCGCGAGGCCGGGCGGGACGGCGTCGCGCACCAGGCCGAGCGCGCGGATCGCCTCGAGCGTGGTGTATCGCTCCCGCACGGCCGCTCGCGCGATGGCGCGCCCGAGCCCGGGGACGACGTGGCTTCCTGCCGCAAGCGTCGCCGCTTGAACGATCACCGTGGCGTGGCGGCCGCCTCCGGCCTCCGGCGAGAGCAGGATGCTCCTGCCGTCCGTCCACGCGGGTTCCCCCTCCGTCATCCGTACCGCGAGCGTGCGCCCGGCGAGCGCCGAGGCGAGCACGCCGAGCCGCTCGAGGGCGCCGTCGCTGCTATACGGCTCGGCGGCGGCGACGGATCGGCCCGCCGTCAAGCCGAAGCCGAGGTGCGGTCGACGCGGAAGCGCATCCGGGCCGCAGCCGCGTTCGCCGGGTCGTAGAGACGGCGGCGCACGGCTAGCAGTCCGCTTCGACGCGGGGATACTTGAAGCCCGAGTCCTTCAGGCCCTGGGGGCCCGACGGCGAGCCACTCGTCGCAGCCGTCTTGCCGATCTGTCCCGGCTTCATGTACGGGTCCCAGTTGACGGTCTTCGACTTGAGGAAGGTGCCCGACTGCAGCAGCGCGTTGGAGGCGGCAAGGACCTGGGGCGGGGCGCCGGAGAGCGAGTTCTCGTTGAGCACCGGGACGAGGCGCACCATGTGCCCCGTCGCGTCGTAGCTGTTGGAGGCGGAGCCGAGGTGGAACCCGATCTTGAGCACGTCCTTGCGATACGGCAGGAGGTAGCGCAGCGCCGGGTTGAGCTCGCAGAAGACGCTCCTCACCTGCGGCAGCACACCGGGAAGCGGGCGGGCCGCGCCGGTCGCCGCACGCAGCAGCGCGTTCAGCTGCGGTGTCGCCGTCTGCAGGTCGGCGACCACCTTGCGCCCGTCGGCCGCCGCGGGTCCGAGCGCGGCGACCGCAGGCTGCAGCCGCTGGGCCGCCCGGCCCAGCCCGTCGACCACCGGCACCGCCCGACGGCTGACCTCGCCGACCGTGGTGGTCGCCTCACGGACGGTGGTGAGCGTGGCGGGGAGCTCGCGCAGGGTCGACTGCAGCGCCGCGTCACGATCGCCGATCGTCTTCAGCGTGCGTGCGCCTTCGCGCGCCACCGTCACGATCGCGGTCTGTCGATCGGCGACGGCCTGAAGCACCTGACCCACCTGGTCGACGAGTTGCGCGACGTTGGCCCGCTCATCCGAGAGCACGTGGACGAGGTCGGAGGCCGGAGGGACGGTCGTGTTGACGCCGCCGAGGGTGCGGCTGAGATCGGGGCCGCGCCGGTTCAGCGTGCTGCCGAGCTCGGTGAGCAGGCGGCGGGCATCGGTACGGGTCCGCCCGTTGAGGGTGCTGAGGATCTCGTCGACGCTGACCGGGTTGGGCGCGTCTTGGTCGGAGAGGCCGCCGCCGGTCGGGACGGTGCGCTTGTCACGACCGATCGTCAAGGCGACGAAGTTCTCACCGACCTGGCTGCGGGTCCGCACCTCGGCGACGGTGTCGCGCGGGATGGGGCTCACACGGTCGTCGGTGATGCGCAGCGTGAGCCTCGCGCCGGACGCCGTAGCGCCCGCCCGGTCGATCTCCTTGACACGACCGACGTCGGCGCCGGCCACCGTCACCCGGGCGCCGCGGACGAGGAGGTCCGCCGTCGGCACCGTGGCCGTCACCTCGTAGGTGTTCCCGAAGGACGGGAGCACGCCGGCCTTGTCGAGGACGAAGGTCACGTAGGCCAGGAAGGCCACCGTGAAGGCCCCCGCGAGGAGCATGTGGCCGCGGAACGCGCCGTGCTTGGGTTGCATGTCAGTTCTTGTCCTTCTCGGTGACGACCCCGGCCGGCGGCATGCCGGGGGTGCAGGCCTGAACCGGGCTGCGCTTGAGCTTTGACACGCCAGAATCCGGGACGCCGAAGGCGAGATTCCCCCGCGGCACCGGTCCGTTGGCGTCTCCGAACTTGGTCAGCGATGCGTTCCACTGGAAGAAGCCGATGACGCCCTTCTCGCAGTCCACGAGATTGCGGCTCGTGCGGTTCACCGTGGGCACCAGCGGGCGGAAGGCAGCGGTGATCGGGGCGAGGTGGTTCGCGACGCGTCCGAGCTCGCCTGCGAAGGGCGCGAGCTTCGCGACGGGCGTGCGGAGCGCCGTGGCCGCATCGTCGAGCGTCGGCGCCAGAGCCTGGAGCGAGGTGAGCGCCGTCGGTAGGCGGTCGGCGACCGGGTAGAGGCTCGTGACGCCGGAGTTCACGTCGCCGACCACGCCGCGGACCGCGCGCAGGCTCGACTGCAGCTGCTCGAGCGTCGGAGCGAGCTCCGCGACGGTCTGATCGAGAGCGCCGGAGCTCGCTCCGAGCGTCCCGACGGTCGCGCTTCCGGTGGCGACAAGCCGCCGCAGGCCGCGCTCTCGGTCGGCGAGCGCGCGGGTGAGAAGGGCCGTGTTGGTGATGAGCTGCTTGGTGTCCGTCTCGCGCAGGGCGATCTGCTGGGTGAGCTGACCGGCATCGGTCAGGAACGGCTCGAGCGCCAGGAAGGCGCGACGCAGCCGCGCCCCACCATCGGCCATGCCGTTGCCGAGCTGGTCGAGGATGCGGTAGGTGTTCCGCTGCACGTCCTCGTCGAAGATGTCCAGCACGTCGGGCACGGTGGTGCTCGTCTGGGTCTGCGACTCGTCAAGTGGCCGGTCCGGGGTCGCCCGGCCGGCGGCCTTGGTCCCCGGGTCGACGATGTCGAGGTACACGTCGTTGAGCGGGGTGATCGGCCGGATCTGCGCCTTGGCGTCGTTGTAGACCACGCCTGCGTCCTTGCGCAGCTTCGCCACCAGGATCAGCCTCGAGCCGTCGCGCTCGGCCTTTTCGATGGTGCCGACGGGGACGCCGCGAAAGCGCACGTCGTCGAACCCCGGGAAGACGCCGTAGTTCTGCGGCACGGCAAACCGCACCTTGTAGCTGTCCCGGCCGAAGCCCGGGCTGATGTTGATGAGGTAGTAGGCGACGATGACGGCCATCACGGCGAGGCCGGAGGCGAAGGCGAGGCTCGGCAGGCTGGCGCGCCTGAACTCGAGCCGCAGTCGCGCGCCGTTGACGCCCCGGGTCCGGCGACGTCGCGGATCCAATCGCCGGCGGTGCTCACGGTCGTGGGTCATCACTTCGCTCCCTTGGCGGCGCCGCCGACGGTCTTCGGGAAGTATCCGAGGTAGTTGTCCACCACGGTGTTGAGGCCATCGCATGCGAGCTTGCCCTTCGCGTAGGCATCGGTGAGGCCGGTGCTGCACGGCAGGTACGCGCTGCTGGCCCCGAGGCTCGCCGGGAACCGGATGAAGTGACCGTTCTGGTCCTGCTGGCTCGCCGCTCCGCCGAATCCGGCCGCCGTTCCACCGATCATCACGGTCGTCGACTTGCCCGTGCCGGGGTCGGGGCGTCCGAAGTAGGGCAGGATCACGTCGTCGACCTGCTGCAGGGTCGGGCGGAGCGCGGGGATGATGCGTTCGAGGTCGCCACCGGCGGCGCGCAGCGTGTCCAAGGTCGCGGGCAGGCGATCGACGACGGGCTGCGCGGCGCGGAGCAGTGCGGTGGTGCCCTCGAGGGCCGGGCGCAGCGCGGCGAGCGTCGGCGCGACGTCCGGGGCTGGGCCTTCCAGCCGCGAGACGAGGCCGCGGACGAGCCCGAGCGTGGTACGCAGCTCGGGCCCCGTCGTCCTCAGCTCTGCGGTGACGCCGGGGCCGGCGGCGAGGGCGCGCTGGAGCTCGGTGCGGCGACGGCTTGTGACGGCGACCGTGGCCGTCGCCCCGGAGACGAGGCGCTGCAGCTCGTCTTGCGGCGCGTCCAGCGCGCGGACCGCGGCGCTCGCCGCGTCGACGACCTCGGGGAGATCGGTCCCCGGCCGCTTGCCGCGCACCGCGCGCGTCGCCGTCGAGACCGATGGGGCGATCTGATCGAGCTGCTCGATCGCTCTCGCGGGAGCGTCGGGCCTGCTCAGTGCCTGCGCGAGCTCACCGGGGAGCCGCTGCAGTCCGGGGACCGCGCCGTTCTGGATGATGGACGTCAGGTCCTCGATCTCGTGCTGCACCGAGGTGTGGCGGCGATCGATCGTCTCGTTGCCGAGCTGCCCGGTGGCGGGGGTGCCACGGCTGAGATCGACGTAGAACTTCCCGCCGAGCAGCGTCTTGAAGCCGATGCGGGCGTGGGCGTCGCGATAGATCGGTCCGGCCTCCCGCTTCACGCGGAGCGCCACCGCCACGTTGTTGCCGTCTGGGGCCGTCTCGATGCTGCCGACCTTCCCCTCGATCTGGCCCTCGAGCCGGACCTGGTCGCCGGTGTGCAGCTGCGGCGCGCGCTCGAAGACTGCGGTCACCGTGCGGTAGTCGGGCTCAAACGGTTTCCGGAAGAGGCCGCTGAACGCGAGGAAGATGATCGCTGCGAGCATCGCGAAGGTGCAGAGCCCGGCGACGCGCGGCGGGATCGGAGAGCGCTGGCTCATCGACCTGACCTCCTCAGTCCGAGTGATCCGGGGACGAACTGCGGGTAGGCCCGCGAGAGGTACTTGCACGGCGGATCGTCACCTTGGCGCTTGAGCAGCCCGGTGGTGTCCTTGATGCCGACGGCCTCCAAGCCGGCCGGGACGACGGCCTGAAGGCGGAAGGCCATCGCCGGCCCGGCCACACCGGAGCCCGTCTGCGCGTATCCCGTCATCGATCGCAGGACAGCTCCGGCGTTCGCGAGATCGCATCCGTAGCGACCGACGGTCCCGAGGATCGGCCTTGCCGTGTCGACCCCGCCCTTCACCCTGCCGACGACCGGACGGGTCGCCTGGAGCGCGCTGGTCACCGACGACAGCGTCGGCGGAAGGATCTCGCGGACGGTCGGCTCGAGCCGCTGCAGCGGTCGGCGTGCCTCGCCGAGGAGCAACGAGAGGTCACGCAAGCCGGACGGCGCGTCCGCGAGCGTCGTCTGGGCATTGGTCGAGAACGTGCGCACCGCCGTGAGCAGCGACCGGCCTCCGGCGAGGCCGGTGGTGGCGGCGTTCAGGGCGGCGGGCGCCTCGTCGAGCGTCGCGCGCACCGCGTCGCTCTGCGCGGCGACGGCGCGGGCCGTGTCGAGCAGCCCTTGCGCGAAGGGGCGCTCGTAGGGGAGCGTCTGCTGCAGCCCGGAGAAGCTGCCGTCAGCCGCCGGCAGCAGCCGCGCTGCGGCGCCGTCGCGCTCGAGCACCTTCTGGGCCAGGGCACGGAACTCCGCCGCGCCAGGCGGCGCGT
>JACDAP010000474.1 GCA_013695395.1 Solirubrobacterales bacterium | reverse complement strand
CACCGCGAGGCCCGCGGCGAGGAGGAGGTCTCGCTCAAGGAGTTCCGCAAGACCGTCGAGGCCGCGATGGAGCTCACCGACGTGCCGCGCGCCTTCGTGCAGCGCTACCTCAACGACGGCTTCTCCGGCGGGGAGAAGAAGCGCTTGGAGACGCTCCAGCTCGCGCTCCAGAAGCCGTCGATGGCCGTGCTCGACGAGACCGACTCGGGCCTCGACATCGACGCGCTGAACGTCGTGGCCAATGGCGTCAACACGGTCGCCAAGGGCAGCGACATGGGCGTCCTGATCATCACCCACTACCAGCGGATCCTGCACATGGTCCAGCCCCAGCGCGTCTCGATCCTCTTCGACGGCAAGATCGTCAAGGAGGGCGGCCCTGAGCTCGTCACCCAGCTCGAGGCCGAGGGCTACGGCTGGATCCGCGACGAGCTCGCGGCCGCGTAGCGATGGCGATCACCGTCGCCCCCGACCTGCGCGCGGAGTTCCCGACGCTCGAGCGCGAGGGGATCGTCTACCTCGACTCCGGTGCGACCTCGCAGACCCCGCGCCCGGTCCTCGCGGCGATGGAGGACTACTACACGCACCACCGTGCGTCGGTCCACCGCGGCGTCTACGCCGTCGCCGCCGAGGCGACCGATCTCTTCGAGGGCGCCCGCCACCGGATCGCCCGCTTCGTCGGCGCGGAGGCTCGGAACACCGTGTTCACCCGCAACGCGACCGAGGCCTTGAACCTCGTCGCCCGCGGCGTCGCCGGGCCGGGGGACAGGGTCGTGCTCACCGAGATGGAGCACCACTCGAACCTCGTGCCCTGGCAGATGACCGGCGCGGAGCTCCTCTGGGTCGGCCTCGACGCCGAGGGGCGGCTCGACCTCGACCAGCTCTACGGCTACCTGGAGGCCGGAGGCGTCAAGGCCGTCGCGCTCACCCACGTCTCCAACGTGCTCGGCACGATCAACCCGGTCGCGGAGATCGCCGCCCGCGCCCGCGCCGCGGGTGCGCTTACGGTCGTGGACGGCACCCAGGCCGTCCCGCGCCTGGCCGTCGACGTGGTCGAGCTCGGCTGCGACTTCTACGTCTGGACCGGCCACAAGGCGTACGGGCCGACCGGCGTCGGTGTCCTCCACGGCCGCCGCGAGGCGCTCGAGGCGCTGCCGCCGCTCATCGGCGGCGGGCACATGATCGCCTCGGTCACCAAGGATGGCCCGCGGTTCGCCGAGGTCCCGACGAAGTTCGAGGCGGGCACGAGCGCGATCGCCGAGGTCATCGGGCTGGGCGCCGCGGTCGACTGGCTCGGCGCGATCGGGCTCGACACGGTCCGGGCCCACGAGCTCGAGCTCACCGCCTACGCGCTCGAGCAGCTCTCGACGCTTGAGGGCGTCAGCATCGACGGTCCGCCCACCGCCGAGGAGCGCGGCGGCCTCGTCTCCTTCACCGTCGACGGGGTCCACCCGCACGACGTCGCCGAGATCATCGGCTCCCGCGGGGTCTGCGTCCGCGCCGGGCACCACTGCGCCCAGGTGCTGATGGCTGTGCTCGGGCACCAGGCCACCACGCGCGCCTCGTTCTCCGTGCACAACACGAAGGAGGACGTCGACGCGCTCGTCGCCGGCATCCTCCGCGTCCAGGAGGTGTTCGCCTGATGGACGACATGTACCGGGAGGAGATCCTCTCCCACTACAAGCGTCCTCGGAACTGGGGCGTCATCGACGAGCCCGACCTCGAGTTCGAGGACACGAACCCGCTCTGCGGCGACCAGCTCAAGGTGATGTTCACCCTCGACGAGGACCGGAAGGTCACCGAGGTCAAGTTCGACGGCCACGGCTGCGCGATCTCCCAGGCGAGCGCCTCGATGGCCTCCGAGGAGCTCGTCGGCAAGTCGGTCGACGAGCTCGTCACGCTCGAGAAGTCCTTCGTGCTCGACCTGCTCGGCATCGACATCTCCGCCACCCGCATGAAGTGCGCGATGCTCAGCCTCAAGGTCATCAAGTCCGCCGGTCTCGGCGGCGCGGTCGACTGGGAGCCCGAGACGCCGCCCTCCGAGGCCGAGGCCCGCTGAACCGCGCTACAGCAGGCCGGCCGCCGTGTCGTAGAGCAGGTACACGTTGAGCAGGCTGATGATTGCCGTGATCACGATCATCAGCGCGGTCGTGCTCCGGCGGTTGACCATGTCGCCCATCACCCCGGCCCGGCGGGTGATGATCACGAGCGGCACGAGCGCGAACGGGATGCCGAAGGA
>JACDAP010000458.1 GCA_013695395.1 Solirubrobacterales bacterium | reverse complement strand
GTCGAGGGAGCCGCGCGTGAGCACCTCCCGCAGCCCGCGCTCGTCGTCGGTGCTGCTCGTCCCGGGACGGGTGGGTGGGACCTCAGTCGCCTCGCGCGGCTTCCTCGGCACCGATCACGATCGTGTCTCCACGCTCACGCGCCGCCCGCCGCCAGTCGGCGAACCCGGGCACCGTCTTCGGCGGTGCCTCCTCGTGGACGATCGCGCGGAGGTCGTCGACGTACCGGGCTCCCTCGCGGGCCAGCTTGTCGGTCTCCTCGACGAAGCGCAGCAGCCGGTGGTCGGTGCGCTGCTCCTCGAGGATCGGCAGCGCCTTCTCGACCAGCCGCGCCTGGACCTTCGTCGCGTCGGCGCCCTGGCGGTTGAAGCGCCGGAGCTTGCTCGGGACCTCACCGCCGCAGCCGCAGAAGCAGGGACGGGCGGCCATCATCAGCCTCGCTTCGGAACCCGGAGGCTCTGTGAGCCGAGGGACGCAGCGGCAACCCCCCGATTGGCCGCCACCTCCGCCGGGGTCCCGTCGATGTCGCGCAGTACGTCGAGGTCGTCGAGAGCGACTCCCAGCCCCGGGTCCACGCCGGGTTCACCTTCGCCGTCGTCGGACCTCGGACGCATCATCCGGTCAACCTACGAGATCGCTCCGAGCTCAGAAGACCGGCGACTCGGTGAAGGAGCCCCAGACGTCCTGAAGGGCGTGGACGATCTCGCCCTCGGAGACGTGGGCGCGGGCGGCGTCGAGCAGCGGCGCCATGAGGTTGACGTCCGGGCGGGCGGCGGCCTCCTTGAGGGCGGTCAGGCACGCCTCGACGGCGGCGGTGTCCCGGGCGGCCTTGACCTCACGCACGCGCGCGATCTGCTTGCCCTCCAGGGCCGGGTCGATCCGGTGGATCGGGTGCTCCCCATCGTCGCCTTCGGTGAACTTGTTGACGCCGACGACGATCCGGTCGCCCGCGTCGATCTCGGTCTGCAGCTGATAGCTCGCGTCGGCGATCTCCCGCTGGGGATAGTTCAGCTTGACGGCCTGGACCATCCCGCCGAGCTCGTCGATCTTCGCGAAGTACTCGTAGGCCTTGGCTTCGATCTCGTCGGTCATCGCCTCGACCGCGTAGCTGCCGCCGAGCGGGTCGATCGTGTTCGTCACGCCCGTCTCGTGGGCGATGATCTGCTGGGTGCGCAGCGCGATGCGCACGGCCTCCTCGGTGGGCAGGGCGAGCGCCTCATCGTAGGAGTTCGTGTGCAGCGACTGCGTGCCGCCGAGCACGCCCGCGAGCGCCTCGATCGCCGTGCGTACGATGTTGTTGAGCGGCTGCTGAGCGGTCAGCGACACGCCCGCGGTCTGCGTGTGGCAGCGCATCAGCCACGACTTCTCGTCCTTCGCGCCGAACGTCTCGCGGAGCTCGCGGGCCCAGATCCGGCGGGCGGCGCGGTACTTGGCGATCTCCTCGAAGAAGTCGATCTGGGCGTTGAAGAAGAACGAGAGGCGCGGCGCGAAGCTGTCCACGTCGAGGCCGCGGGCGACCGCCTGCTCGACGTAGGTGAGGCCGTCCTTGAGCGTGAAGGCGAGCTCCTGCGCGGCGGTCGAACCGGCCTCGCGGATGTGGTACCCGGAGATGCTGATCGAGTTGTACCGCGGCATCTCGTTCGTGGCGTACTCGATCATGTCGCCGACCAGGCGCATCGCGTCGTCGATCGGGAAGCACCACTCCTTCTGCGCGATGTACTCCTTGAGGATGTCGGCCTGGACCGTGCCGTTGAGCTTGTCCGGCGGGACGCCCTGGCGCTCGGCGGCGACGACGTAGAAGGCGAGCATGATCGCCGCCGGGGCGTTGATCGTCATCGAGACCGAGACCTCGTCGAGCTTGATCCCCTTGAACAGGGTCTCCATGTCGTCGACCGTGTCGATCGCGACGCCCTCCCGCCCGACCTCGCCGAGTGAGAGCGGGGAGTCGGAGTCGTGGCCCATCAGCGAGGGCATGTCGAAGGCGGCCGAGAGACCGGTCTGCCCGTGGGCGAGCAGGTAGTGGAAGCGCTCGTTCGTCTCCTCCGCCGTGCCGAAGCCCGCGAACTGGCGCATGGAGAACATGCGTCCGCGGTACATCGACGGGTAGACGCCACGTGTGTACGGATACTGGCCGGGGAGCCCGATCGTCGAGTCGTCCGGAAGGTCGGCCGCGGTGTAGAGCGGCCGCACGGGCTCGCTCGAGAGCGTCGTGAACGGGACGTCGCGCTCGGGCGACAGACCGTAGGCGGTGGCCCACTGCTCGTGGGTGGTGGGGACGGCGGCGGTGGGCATCGGACCTCGCGAACTAGGTGGACATCCTCCTATCCTACATGATGAAGTCCCCGGCGTCGAGGCGGAGTCGGGCGAGGATCGCGGTGAGCGCCTCGCGGTCCTCAGGTGCGAGCGCGGCGATCGTGAAGTCCTCGGCGTGGAGCGCCTCGGTCGCCGCGGCCGCGCGCCGGCGCCCGACGGGCGTGATCGCGACGAGGCTCGCGCGGCCGTCATCCGGGTGCGGGCGCCGCTCGACCAGGCCGTCGGCGGCCAGCTTGTCGACCGCGTTGGTGACCGAGCTGCGGTGGACCTGCAGTCGCTCGCCGATCTTGCCGACCGGAAGCTCCCCCGCGCGCGTGAAAGAGAGCAGCTGCAGGAGCTCGTAGCGGGCGAAGGTCATGCCGAAGGGCCGCAGCAGCTCCTCGTAGCGTCCGAGCAAGAGCTGCTGGGCGCGTACGATCGACGTGATCGCCGCCATCGCTTGCGCGGGCTCGGGGCCCCAGCGCTCCTCCCAGTGGCGCCGGGCCTCGGCGATGGGATCGATGCGCAGCGGGCCCGGCACGGCGCGGAGTCTAGGTCCGCCCCGGTTTGGTGCAGCACTCGAGGGTCGTCTCGCTCAGCGAAACCTTCCTCGAACGGCGTCGGTCCTCGCGCCCGCGTGCATGGAGCACTGACGGATCCGCGCCCAGTCGGGCGGGCGCGGATCCGTGCCGGGCGCTCCGGGTGGGAAGCTCAGGCCGGGGTCCGCGTTTTCGGGGTCGCCGGCCGGTGCTGCGGGGCGAGTGTCGGCTCCTCCTGCCCGCCACCTCCGGTCACGTGCACCGGGAAGCCGTAGGCGAGGTCGAGCCAGGGCTGGCGCTCGAGCATGTCCTTGATCTCGACGTAGCCCTCCTCGACCAGCCCGGTCGCCGCGTCCCAGATCTTGTACTGCTGCCGCTGGATCTGGATGGGCTGGGACTCGAGCGTGATGATCCGCAGCTCGCCCGGCTCGAAGTGGCACTGCTCCTGCACGGCGTCGAGCAGCTGCTTGCCGTGGAAGTGACCGTCGCCGAAGTTCCAGCCGACCAGCGCGCCGCAGAGGAACTCGCCCTCGCGGACCGTGTAGTCCTCGACCTGCCCGCCCACCGCGGCGTGCGGCAACAAGCCGCCCAACGCCCGCCCGTGCGGGTGCATCGCCCGGAACGCGAGCGCCTTGGTCAGGAAGATCTCGGCCATGTCCTCGTCGTAGAGGGTCGTGAGCTGCTTGACGACGATCGGCGCCGACTTCTTGACCGATCTGTCGAGCTTCTCCTCCGCCCCCGTGTCCTTCCGGAACAGCCACTGGGTGGTCGCCCAGTTGCCGGCGTAGTAGCGCATCGACGGCAGGAACGAGATCAGGTCGGGGCGCATGTTCCCGAGGATCGGGACGGCCACACCGCTGGCCAGCAGGATCACGAGCAGCGGCGCCGAGCTCAGCGTGTCGAGCGGGACCTCGCCGTAGTGACCGAACATGTAGAGCGTGCCGAAGATCATGAAGAGGTTCCACTCGAGCGGCACGGCGAGCGGGAAGGTCGAGGTGATGTGGACGTGGAAGATCACCATGCCGACGACCGCGATCGTGCCGATCACCCCTCCCTGGGTGATGAACAGCAGCGCGGGAAGGCTGAACTCCATCACGGTGCCGGTGTGGGCGGCCAGCGCGGCGAAGCCCGACGCACGCTGATCCTCCGGGTGGTTCTTCCACAGCTTGCGCTTCATCGTCTTCGAGCGGTTCCACGGCGTGTTGGAGATCATCACCGCGACGACCGACGGGAAGTGGTGGTTGAGCTTCGAGCTCGCGGCCCCGAACCAGATGCAGACCAGCACGATCTGCGAGGCGACGAAGATGTTCTCCAGCGGGAACAGGAAGGCGATCAGCAGCAGGCCGTAGAGCTCGGGCCGGCCCGAGAGGTAGGAGACCTTGTCGCGCAGCCCCAGCGCCAGCCAGACGCCGAGCATGAGCGCGATGAGCGTGGTGTCCAGGCGGCCGGCGGCGAAGAGCGACGAGTCCGCGGTCTGGTCGACGCTGTCCCCGAGCAGCAGCATGAAGCCCAGGACGAGGACCCCCGCGTAGAGGGCGACGTCGAGGATCGTGCGCCGGTTGCCGGCGGTGCCGGGCACCTTGTCCGGCCACGGCGGCAGGCGGATCGTGCCGGGCCGAAGCCAGGCAATCACCGAGCCGATCGGCGGGATGAAGCGGAACGAGAGCGCCATGGAGCTCGAGCCGAGGCCGAGGATCTCCCACAGGATCATCCAGACGACGAACTTCTGCCAGACGATCGGGTTGGTCCACCACTCGTTGAAGTCCGAGATGCCCCCGAGCCCCGACGTCGTCCCCCCGATCACCGCGATCGCCCCAAGGGTGAAGCCGATCAGCTTCACGATGTAGAGCACGTGGATCGCGTAGGGCGTGCCGAAGCCGTTGATGCCCCAATCCTGGGCAAGTGGCTTGACGCGCTCGAGGTGCGGCTTCTGCTTCCACTCCTCGACGTCGAACGGGACCGGTGCGGGGTTGATGAATCCCATCGGGGCTCTCCTCTGGTGTGACTCGGACCACGGAACTGCCGTGCGGTTCGATCCTCTCCGTCGGCTCCCGGCGGTGGGATGGCCGACCCCGCCAAGGCGACCGACCCCAGATGTGGGAAGCACCCAACCGTTCCTGGTTGTCGCCTCCGGCCCACCCCGCTACCGTCGGGGCATGGAGGCGACGCGCCTACGTGCGGGGAAGATCAGCCTTGCCGCTCGCTCACTCGCCGACACCGTCGACGTCCGGGCGACCGCCGACCGCGTCACCGACGACATCATGGTGCAGGTCTGGCCCACCCGGGACGACCCGGAGTTCCGCGTCGCGATGGGTGCGAGCGTCGAGGGGAACGTCGCGGCGATCTTCGACATCCTCCGCGGCAGGGTCGACCTCGCCGCGGCCCAGCCGCTGCAGGCCCTCGAGTTCGCGGACACCGCCGCCCAGCTCGGCGTCCCGGTCTCCGAGCTCGAGCGGGCCTACCGGGTCGGCCTGGCCTCGGTCTGGTCCCAGTGGCTCGAGCTCGCGACCGCCCACGCGATGGCCCAGGGGCTCGCGCTCGGCGACTTCATCGACGGCCCGTCGCTGACCATCATGAGCTACGTCGACCACATCCTGGTTTCGGTCACCTCCCGCTACGAGGAGCGGGCGGGCCAGCTGCAGCAGACGCGGCGCCAGGTCCGCCGGCTGCTCGTCGACCAGCTGCTCGACGGGTCGATCGACCGAAACATCACCGACCTCGACGAGCGCCTGGACTACTGCGTGGCCGACGCGCACCTGGCGCTGCTCGTGCACCCAGCCGACCGGACGCTCCCAGAGAGCACGGTGCTGCGGCTGCGCGGCGCCGCCGACGCCCGCGCCGCGCTCGTCCACCAGCACGGACCCGGCTCGTGGATCGTCTGGCTCGGGCGCCCGGGTGGCTACGACCGCCAGCAGCTCCAGCGGCTGCGGCGGGCGCTTGCGCAGGAGACCGACGCGGTAAGCGTCAGCCAGCCTGGGAGCGGTGTCGAGGGCATGCGCTCGAGCCACCACCAGGCGGTCGACACCGCGCGGGTGCAGCTCGCGCTGGGCCTCGCCGAGCACCGCTGCGTCTGGGCCCCGGAGGTCCGCCTGGAGGCGCTGCTCCTCACCGACGAGGTCCGCGCGGCCCGCTTCGTCAGCGACGAGCTCGGGCGCTTGGCCGAGCAGGACACGCTCGCGCGGCGCCTGCGGGAGACGCTGCTGGCCTGGCTCTCGACGAGCTCGCACGTGAGCGCCGCCGCGACCCTCGGGGTCCACGAGAACACGATCCGCAACCGGATCCGCCAGGCGGAGGAGTTGCTCGACGCGCCGCTGGCCACGCGACGCACCGAGCTGCAGGTCGCCCTCCGGCTCGAGCGGGTGCTGCGCGCCGAGCACGAGTCCCGCTAGGGCAGGGCGGCGCGCGACCGGCGGGACGGCCTACGCCTCCGTGAGCGCGGCGGCGTCCTGCTTGCGGATCGTCGGCTTGTCGATCTTGCCAACCGGGTTCTTCGGCAGCGCGTCGACGATCTCGATGGCCACCGGCTGCTTGTAGCGGGCTAGGTGCTCGAGGCAATGCGCAGCCAGGTCCGGGGCGGTGAGCTCGCTCTCCTCGCGCAGCACGACGTAGGCCACCACGACTTCGCCCAGCCGCTCGTCCGGCCGGCCGATGACCGCGGCCTCGAGCACCCCGTCGGCGGCGTAGAGCACGGTCTCGATCTCCTTGGGGAAGATGTTCTCCCCGCCACGGATGATCATGTCCTTGATGCGGTCGACGATCGCGAGGTAGCCGTCCTCGTCGAAGACGCCGACGTCGCCCGTGTGGAGCCACCCGTCGACCACGGTCTTCGCGGTCTCCTCCGGGCGGTTCAGGTAGCCGCGCATGATCGTCGGGCCGGAGATGAGGACCTCGCCGCGCTCTCCGGTGGGCACCTCGTTGCCGTCCTCGTCGACGCAGCGGACCTCCTGGTCGGCCATCGGCAGGCCGACCGTGCCCGGCTTGCGGACCCCGTCGTAGGGGTTGATGGTCGAGGCGCAGGTGCCCTCCGAGAGCCCGTAGCCCTCGACGAGCACGACGCCGAAGCGCTCCTCCACCCGCTGAATGAGCTCCGCGGGCATCGGTGCCGCGCCGCAGATGACGATGCGGAGCGAGGAGGTGTCCGCGCTCGCCCCCTCCGGCAGTGCGCTCAGCATCGCGTAGATCGCCGGGACGGCCGAGAAGTACGTCGGGCGCACCCGCTCGATCGTCTCCAGGAAGGCCTGGGGCTCGAAGCGCGGGCTGATCGTCACGCGCCCGCCGGCCAGCAGCGGGGTGAGCGTGCCCGCCACGATGCCGTTGGCGTGGAAGAGCGGGAGCACGAGCAGGCTGTGGTCCTCCTCGCTGATCCCGAGGCTTGCCATCGCGCTGTGGCACATCGCGTCGATGTTCGCGTGATCGAGCATGACCCCCTTCGGCTTGCCGGTCGTGCCGCTCGTGTAGATGAGCAGTGCGAGCGCGTCGTCGGCGAGATCGACGGCACCGGTCGCGTCGGGCGGCTCCTCGGCCAGCGTGTCGGCGCCCACCGTCTGCGCCTCGAGCCCCTCGACCGTGCCGATGACGACACGAGCGCCGGAGTCCTCGACCTGGAACTGCGTCTCGGACAGGGTGAGCGCCGGGTTGACCGTGGTGACGGCCGCCCCGACGCGCCAGGCCGCGAACAGGCCGACGATCAGCTCGGCGACGTTGGGCAGGACGATCGCGACCACGTCGCCCTCCTCCACCCCGTTGCGGCGCAGCACGGCCGCCGCGCGCTGCACGCGGTCGAGGAACGCGGCGTTGTCGAGGTCGAGGTCGGCGGCGGGGTCGGCCAGGCAGGGCGCGGACGGAGCCGCTTGCGCCCGAG
>JACDAP010000419.1 GCA_013695395.1 Solirubrobacterales bacterium | reverse complement strand
GCGCGCCGGGCGCGAGGTAGGGCCCGGACGCCGGGCGCGACGGGGTCGACCGCCGGCGATCCGGCCGGTACCGTCTGAGCATGGCCGTCGCCGCCGCGCCCATCCACCGCCTCACGGTCGAGCAGGTCTTCGCGATGCAGGAGGCCGGCCTGCTCGAGGAGGCCCGTCGTACCGAGCTCGTCGATGGGATCCTCTACGACGTGATCCCGCCCAACGCGCCGCACTCCGACACGGTCGCCGCGCTCAACCGGCACCTGACCCGCGCGCTCCCCGACGCCATGGAGGCGCTCATCCAGGACGCGATCTTCGTTCACGGCGGCTACCTCTCGCCGGACCTCTTCGTGGCACCGCTCGAGGATCGCGGCGAGCGACGCACGCGGGCACTGCTGGCCATCGAGGTCACCCACACGACGCACCGCCGCGACCGCCAGAAGGCGACCGAGTACGCCGCGGCCAGCGTCCCGGAGTACTGGATGGTCGACCTCGTCGCGCTCGAGGTGGTCGTCCACCGCAAGCCGGCCGCCGGCGCCTACACCGAGATCAGCCACCACCGGGACGGCACCCTGCCGATCCCCGGCGGCGGCGCCCCGGTCGACGTCGCCGCGCTGCTCGCCCGCAGCACGACCTGACCGTCTACCTCACTCCCACTCGATGGTCCCGGGCGGCTTGCTCGTGATGTCGAGCACCACCCGGTTGACCGGCCGCAGCTCGCCGATCATGCGCGCGGCGATCGTCTCCAGGAGGTCGTAGGGCAGCCGGGCCCAGTCGGCGGTCATCGCGTCGTCGGAGGTGACCGCGCGGAGCACCACGACGTAGCCGTAGGTCCGCTCGTCGCCCTGGACGCCAACGGTGCGCACGTCGGGCAGCACGCAGAAGGACTGCCACAGGTCGCGGTACAGGCCGGCCTTGCGGATCTCGTCCTGGAGGATCGCGTCGGCGTCGCGGAGGAGATCGAGCCGCTCCTTGGTCGCCTCACCGCCGACCACTCGGATCGCGAGCCCCGGCCCCGGGAAGGGCTGGCGCCACACGAGCCGCTCGGGCAGGCCGAGCTCGGCGCCGACCGCGCGCACCTCGTCCTTGAAGAGCGCCCGCAGCGGCTCGACCAGGGCGAACTGGATGTCGTCCGGCAGGCCGCCGACGTTGTGGTGGGACTTGATCGTCGAGGTCCCGGTGCCGCCGCCGGACTCGATAACGTCGGAGTAGAGGGTGCCCTGCACGAGGAACTTCGCGCCCTCGCCGCCCTTGGCGAGCTTCGCGGCCTCCTCCTCGAAGACCCGGATGAACTCGGTCCCGATGATCTTGCGCTTGGTCTCCGGCTCGGAGACCCCGCGGAGCTTGGTCAGGAAGCGCTCTTCGGCGTCGACGGCGACGAGCGGGACCTTGAAGGTGTCGCGGAAGGTCTTGACGACCTGGGCGCCCTCATCCTTGCGCATCATCCCGTGGTCGACGAAGACGCAGGTCAGCTGGTCCCCGATCGCCCGGTGGACCAGGAGCGCGGCGACGCTCGAATCCACGCCACCGGAGAGGCCGCAGATCACCTTGGCGTCGCCGACCTGCTCGCGGACCCGCGCGATCTGCTCCTCGGCGATCGAGGCGGCGCTCCAGGACATGTCGCAGCCGCACACGTCGCCCAGGAACGTCTTCAGGATGTCCTGCCCGAACGGGGTGTGGACGACCTCGGGGTGGAACTGGATCCCGTAGATCCCCCGCTCGACGTCCTCCAGCGCGGCCACCGGCGAGACCGTCGAGGAGGCCAGCGCGGTGAAGCCGGGCGGCGGCGCGAAGACCGTGTCGCGGTGGCTCATCCAGCAGGGCTGCTCGAGCGGCAGCCCGGCGAGCAGGCGCCCGGGCTCGCTGACCGTGAGCGTGGAGCGTCCGTACTCCCCCACCTCGGCGCTCTCGACCTGGCCTCCCTGGTCGAGAGCGATGAGCTGCATGCCGTAGCAGATGCCGAGCACGGGAATCCCGAGCTCGAGCAGCTCGCGCTCCAGGGCGGGCGCGCCGTCGGCGTACACCGAGGCAGGGCCACCGCTGAGGATCAGGCCCTTCGGCTTGCGCGCACGGACCACGTCCACCCCGACGTGATGCGGGAGCAGCTCGGAGAAGACCCCGCACTCACGGACCCGACGGGCGATCAGCTGCGAGTACTGACCGCCGTAGTCGAGCACGACGACCTCGTCGAGCTGCGTGCCCGCCGGGCCGATCGTGATCGGCGCCGACTCGTCGGCGATCTGGACCGCGGCGGTCCCGGCGGTGACCGGGTGGTCGGGGTGCTCCGGCGCGCTCACGCGAGCGCCGGTGCCGCCGTGCCGGCGTCGGAGGAGCCGCCACCGCCGTGGTCCTCTCGTGCCGAGGCGCCGCCGCGGGCGCCCATGCCGACCCCCTGGGAGGTCTGCAGCTGCTTGCCTTCTGTCATGAGCGCCGGCGCGATCATCACCTCGGCGCGGTTGAACTCCGCGACGTCCTGGTAGCCGCAGGTGGCCATCGAGGTGCGCAGGCCACCGAACAGGTTGAACGTGCCGTCGTTCTCGTGCGCGGGCCCGAGGAGGATCTCCTCGAGGGTGCCGTTCTGGACGGTCTGCACGCGTGCGCCGCGCGGCAGCGAGGGATGGAACGTGGCCATCCCCCAGTGGTAGCCGCGGCCCGGAGCCTCGTGGGCACGCGCCAGCGGCGAACCGATCATCACCGCGTCGGCGCCGCAGGCGATCGCCTTGGAGACGTCTCCGCCGGTCCGCATGCCGCCGTCGGCGATGACCTGGACGTACTCACCGGTCTCGAGCATGTTCGTCGAGCGGGCGCCCGCGACGTCGGAGATCGCGGTGGCCTGCGGGACGCCGACGCCGAGGACGCCGCGCGTGGTGCAGGCGGCGCCCGGACCGACGCCGACGAGCACCCCGGCCGCGCCGGTGCGCATCAGGTGCAGACCCGTGTGGTAGCTGGCGCAGCCGCCGACGATCACGGGGACGCCGGCCTCGCGGACGAACTCCTTGAGGTTGAGCGGCTCAGAGGTCATCGAGACGTGCTCAGCCGAGACGACCGTGCCCTGCACGACGAGGATGTCGAGACCCGCCTCCAGGGCAAGCTCCCAGTAGCGGCCGACGCGCTGCGGGGTCAGCGAGGCCGCGGCCACGACACCCGCCGCCTTGATCTCCTGGATGCGCTGCGTGATCAGCTCGGGGATGACCGGCGCCTGATAGATCTCCTGCATCTCGCGCGTGGCCTGCTCCTTCGGGAGCAGCGCGATCCGCTCGAGCATCTCGTCGGCGTTCTCGTAGCGGGTGAAGATGCCCTCGAGGTTGAGGACAGCGAGCCCGCCGAGCTTGCCGACGATGCCCGCGGTGGTCGGCGAGACGACGCCGTCCATCGCCGAGGCCATCAGCGGCAGCTCGAAGCGGTAGGGCCCGAGCTTCCAGGAGATGTCGACATCGTCGGGATCCCGCGTGCGGCGGCTCGGCACGATGGCGATGTCGTCGAATCCGTAGGCGCGCCGGGCCTTTTTGCCGCGGCCGATCTCGATCTCCATGGTGCTGCCTCCTGCGGGTGGTGGGCTACGAGGAGGGCGGAAGGTATCAGCGCGCCTGGACG
>JACDAP010000418.1 GCA_013695395.1 Solirubrobacterales bacterium | reverse complement strand
GCCGTCGGGCGGGCCGGTCTTCGCGCCGTTCAGGTCCGGGATCTTCTGGTTCTTGCACTTCGCCGTCGAGTTGTACGGCGGCTTGGTGCCGGTGAAGGCGGGTCGTGTGCCGAGCGGCGTCTGGGTGACGTTCGCGTAGTACGGCTCACCGAGCGTGCCGCCCTTGCTCGTCGAGATCCCCTTGGTCCCGCCGCCGGTCTGGAAGCGGACGTACGGGCCGTTCGCGTCGAAGTTCTGGTCCTCGCCCGCGAGCCCGACCAGCGAGTACCAGAACTCCTTGTAGTTCTCCACGCCCGTGGTGAAGTCGCCCTCCTGGATCTTGATGTCCCCGGTCGGGAGCACGACCTGGCTCAGGCAGCGCGAGGTGTCGTCGATCTGCGGCAGCAGCTGAACGCCGGTGTCGACCACCTTGGAGAGGTTGCCCACCGTGGGCTGCAGCTCGCGGGTCAGCCCGCGGAGCTCCTGGTCGCCCAGCAGGCGGCGCGTCTGCGTGATCCACGGGAAGGAGGCGGCGATCGTCGCGGGCGTCTCGCGGACCCCCGGGAGGATCTCGCGGGCGAAGGCACGGGTGCTCGGGAAGGCGGCGTTCAGGGAGGCCAGGGTGATCGAGGTCGTCCGCAGGGTCGGTGCGAGCTGACGGACCGAGGCGCGCAGGCTCGTGTCCTCTGCGGCCAGGGCGCCGAGCGTGACGTTGAAGTTCGTGACGAGATCCTGGAGCTGCGGCCGGCGGGTGTCGAGCGCCGCGGTCACCTTGCCGAGGCCCTTGATGAGCCGCGACAGGTCTTCCGGCTCCGAGCCGGTGAACGCGTCGTTGACGATCGCGGTGCCCCGGAGCGCGTCGCCGCTGACCTCCGCGGCGCCGTTGAGCGACTCGGCGGCGGACTCGCCCTCGGTGAAGCGGCCGCCGTCGGCGTCGTCGACCGGCCGCGGACGGCTGGTCAGCGCGCTCCCGTAGCCCTGGATGAGGGTCTTCAGGCTCTCCCGCGTGTCGCCCTGAAGGGCGGTGAGCACCTCGTCGAACTGCACGGGACTCGCGGTCTGGGCGATCGCGAGCGTGTCCCCGTCGCCGAGCACGGGGGCCGACGGCGAGCCCGGCTCGAGGTCCACGAAGAAGTTGCCCTCGAGGAAGATCCGCGGCCGGATCTTCATCGTCGCGTCCTTGTGGAGCGGCAGTCCCTTCTCGGCGATCTCCATCGTGATGATCGCCGCGTCCGTGTCGGGCTGGCGATCGACGCTCTTGACCTTGCCGATCGTGACCCCCGCGATGCGCACCGGGGACTTCGGCCGGATCGACGTGGCCGACGCGAAAACGGCCTTGACCTCGTAGGGGTTCGCGAACGGGTTCGACTTCGTGAAGCCGAAGTAGATCCCGATCCCGGCGACGATCGCCGTCAGGATGCCGACGACCAGCGGGCTCGCGCCCGTACGGTCCTTGCGGAGGGTGCGCTCGCGGCCGCGACGGCTCATCCGCGGTCCACCGTCGTCTTCTCGGTCAGGCGACCCTGGTTGCCGGCGACGTTGCCGATGACCTGGCGGCCGGTGATGAACGGCTCGTTCGCGGCCTCGCACTCCTGGAGCTGGTCGGGCGCGGCGACGTTCGGGTACGGGTTCGTGTGCAGGTAGTTGCGGGTCGTGTCGCCCCGGTCCGTACCCTTGCCGTTGGCCGGCGAGGCGGCGAAGAGCCCCTCGTTGTTCTCGCCCTGGGGGGTCGCCACGATGATGAACCGCTGGCCGGTCCCGTTGCTGTCGCCCTGGGAGATGACCGAGGCGACGTTCCGGAACCAGAGCGAGACGTAGTTGCAGACCGTCTGGGCCGGCTTCAGGCGGGCGATGGTCGGGGTGAGGATCCGGGCCGTGTTGCCGAGGTCGCGGATGCCGAGCGAGGCCAGCGGATCGGCGGCGAACCGCTCGAGGGAGCGGAACGTCGGCTTGAGGCGGGCGTTGAAGACCGTGGAGCGGCGCAGCACCGGCGTGCCGATCACGAGCGCGTCGGCGAGCGTCGGCGCGGCGGTGCGCAGCGCGCGGGTGCCGGGACGCAGCTCACGGAAGAACGCCTCGGAGTTCCGCAGGAACGGGCGCTGGCGCGGGAGGTTTCGGATCGCGGCGTCGAGCGCGGGTGGGCCGCCGGTGATCGACTCCTGGATCGGCCCGGTCACGCCTGCAAGGCCGGTGAAGGTCGTGTCGAGGTTCCGGAACAGCGCGGCCTGGTCGGTGGCGACCGGTGCGACAGCCGCCGCGGTCGCACCGAGCGCGCGCACGAGCCGCGAGAGCTTGGTCTGCGGGTCAGCGAGGTTGCGCATCACCGGCTGCAGGTTCACGAGCAGCGGCTGCAGGTCGGTGAGCGCGGCGTTCAGATCGGCGCCCCGTCCGGCGAGCGCGTTGCCGAACTCCACGAGGTTCTTCCGCGAGGCCACCCGCGTCTTCTCGTCGAACGTGCCGAGGAACTCGTCGAACTCGACCGGTGCCGGCTTGGCCTGGCCGAGCGGGAGGGTCCCGCCGGCGTCCAGGCCCTTCGGTGAGGTGCCCTTGCTGAGCTCCACGTACTTCAGCCCGAGCGCGGACTTCGGCCTGATGAGGACCGTCGAGTCCTGCGGGAGCGGATCGACCGTCGTATCGAGCTCGAGGCTCAGCTGCGCCATGACGCTGCCGTCCGGCTTGCGCACCGGGGTGATGTCGCTCACGACACCGACGCGCACGCCACCGAGCCGCACCTCGTTGCCGGCCACGAGCTGGGCGGCGCTCGGCACCTCGGTCTTCACCGAGTAGGTCGGGACGAACGGGAGTCCCGAGTTTGCGTTGTAGGCCAGGAAGACGGCGACGACGATCACGAGGACGGTCGAGGCGCCCACGAGCACCGGGTTGCCGGCGATCGATCCGCTGTTGCGCCGCTTCTTCACTTCGCATCACCGTCCCCGAGCAGGTAATCGAGCACGGCGTTCGCGGCCGGCGGAACCGCAGGCGCCTCAGCGGCGGGTGCGCGGGCGGCGCGCGGGGCGTCCGCGACCTTCTTGGCCACCGTCTTCGCGGCTGCGGGCTTCGCTGCGGAAACCGTCTGCGCGGCCTGAACCTTCTCGGCCGGCAGCGCGATGTCGGAGCTGTCGTCGTCCTGCACGAAGTTCGCGGTGCAGGCGGGATCGTTCTCGGTCGCGTAGTCCGAACAGAGGTTCACCAGCAGCTGGGCCCGCAGGTAGTGCCCGAGCCGGTCGTAGCCGTTGATCGCGGCCACCTGGAAGAACGCGAAGTCCATGATCCGCTCGATGCCGCCGGTGTCGCGGATGCTCTCGGTGAGCTGTCGCAGGTCGCGGGCGACCGTCTTGCTCGAGCCCGCGAAGGTCTTCACGTCACGGATGATCGGCTGGGAGTTGTTGAGCGCCCGGCGCCCCGTGACGCTCGCGTCCCCGAGCGTGACGAACGCGGGCGTCGCCGCCTTCGAGAACGGACCGAGCTGCGTGATCAGGCGGCCCACGTCGGGCCCGACGCGGTTCAGGTCGGAGAGCACCGGCGTGCCCTGGTCGGCCAGCGCGCCGAGGCGCGTCATGGTCGGGCGCAGCTCGCGCAGGAAGGCGGGGAGCCGCTGGATGTTCGCCTCCAGATCGGTGCTGCGCTCCGCGGTGGCCTCGGCGACCTTGCGGCTCTGGGTGATGAAGCTCGCGAGCCGCTCCCGGTCGTCGGCCAGCGGTGCCAGGGAGGCGTCGGAGTCCTGGGCGAGCTGCTCGAGCGTGTCGTTCTGCTCGGCGAGCAGCTCGAGCACCTCGTCGGTCGCCTTGAGCGCTGGATCGGCTGTGCGGATGATCTCGCCGAGCTGTTCGCCCTTGCCCGCGACACCGGCGCCGAACTCGTTGAGCAGGATCGTCAGCCGCTCCCGGTAGGGCATCCGTAGCGTGTTGTTGACGAGGTCGAGGTCGACCGGGCGTCGCGTGTTCTCCACCGGCAGGATCGCGACCTGCTCGCCGTCGCGGTCCTCGGTCGCAAGCAGCGGCGGCGCCTCGTCGCCCTCCGCGCGCGGTTGCGTCGGGGTGCACTCGACGAACTTCTCGCCGATCAGGGACTGCGGGCGGATCGTGCAGGTCGCGTCCTGGCGCCAGTCACCGAAGCCGGGCTCGGTGATGTCGAGGACGACCGAGGCGGTCTGCCGCTCGGTGACGTCCAGCGACTTGATCTCCCCGACGCGGACCCCGGCGATCTTGACGTCCTCGCCGGGCACGAGCAGGAACGCGTTGCGGAACTCAGCGTCGACGAGGTATCGCTCCCCGGTCCCCTCTCCCGCGCCGGCCCCGAAGACCCAGAGGCCCCCGGCGCAGAGCGCGAGCAGCGTGATGGCGAGCAGGCGCCTCATCGGCCCGGGATCACCTGGCTCGGGTCACAGTCGAGCTTGCCGCCCGCGTCACGGAAGGGGCTCGAGCCGTCGGCCGCAGGCTGCGTGGCCGCGCCGGGGCAGCGCCGGAACTGGCCGGTGATCGGGGCCACCGGGCGGTCCGGGGACTGGTTGGGTTCGAGCACGTTGTCGGAGTTGACCGAGAACGCGTTGAAGATCGGGGAGACGCGCGCGAAGTGCCCGTTGGCGTCGTAGTTGGCGGTCGTCTGCCCGAAGTCCCGCAGCCAGCCGGTCAGCTCGGGGGTGTACGGCCGGATGAACTCGAGCACCGGTCGGCTCTTGCGGAGCGCGGCGATCGACCCCTTGAACGCGGGGCGGGCCTCACGTTCCAGGCGGGGAGCCTTCCGCAGCAGCTCGACGAGGTCGTTCCCGCGGCCCGGCGCGCGGACGAGCTGGCGCAGGTCGGCGATCGTCGGCCGCGCGTCGGCCACGAGCGGGCGCAGCTGGCGCAGGAACGGGGCCAGGTCCTTCGTGGCGGGCTTGGAGACGTCGACCAGCGTGTCGAGGTCGTCGAGCGTCGAACGGAGGTTGACGAAGGTCGTGTTCGCGCGGCGCAGGGTCGGCGGGAGCACCTGGAGGGCGTCGGCGAGCGCGACGTTCTCGCTGCCGATCGCCTGCGCGCTCCGGTTCGCGTTGGCGACGAGCCCCGAGAGGTCGTTGCGTCGCTCGGCGACCGCGCTGGTCACGCGGGAGGTGGTCGAGACGAAGTCGCGGAACACCTGCTGGTCCCGTGTCAGCTCGCCCACGACCCGCTGGGTCGCGGTCAGTGCCGGGTTGAGGAACTCAAGCCCCTCGTTGGCCTGCGGCGCGACCCCGTCGAGCTGCTGCGCGGAGCCGGCGATGACGTCCTGCAGCCCCTTGCGGGTCTTCTCGTCGAAGGTCGCGAAGAGCTGGTCGATGTCGACCGGAGTCGTGGTCTTCTCCGCGCTCAGCAGCGCGTCGGGCTCCAGCTCGGCACCCGGGCCCTTGGTGAGCGCGACGTAGCGGTTCGCGATCCCGGAGAGCGAGGTCTGCCGGATGATCGCGGTGGTGCCCGTGGTCAGCGGCGTGAACTCGTCCTTGACGGCGATCGTGACCTCGGCCTGGTTGTCCGAGGTGAGCTTGACGTCCTTGATCGAGCCGACCCGGCGGCCACCGATCTGGACGTCGTCGTCGTTGACGAGCTGGCCGGCCGTCTCGAAGCGCAGCTTGTACTCGGTCTCCGCGCCACCACCCAGCAGCGCCACGGCCAGAAGGACCACGGCGCCGAGCAGCACGGCGACGGTGAGCACGCGGACGGTGCTCATGCGCGACGACGAACGGGGAGGTGGGAGGCGGAGTGCGGCAACGGTGGGACTGACTGCGGTGCGGAACCGGGTGGGTCGGTTCGGAGGGGCGCGTGACGGGTATCACGCTGGTTGATCCGCGCCAGTCTTGCGAAACGGGTGTTCATCGCACGTTAAGCGACTGGCTGCGGGCGACGGGTCGGTGTGGGCGCCCGCCTCCAAGCAGGCCCACCTCCTATCCGTCCTGATCGCGGAACCTACTCCATCCCGAGCGGCCCCTGCGACTCGCCGGAGAGGAACTGGCGCACGAACGCGTTGTCGGAGTTGAAGAGCTCCTCGGCCGGGCCGGACTCGACGATCTTGCCCTTCCACAGCACCGAGATGTGCTCGGCGACGCGGCGGGCGGTCATGATGTCGTGCGTGATGAGGGTGAAGGCCGGGAGGTGCCCCCCGCTCTTCTTGCGCTCGCCCATGACGTCCTCGTGGATCTCCTGGATGAGCTCACCGAGCAGCGCGGTGCGGACCGGGTCAAGGCCCGAGTCGGGCTCGTCGAAGAGGACGATGTCGGGATCGAGCACGAGCGCCCGGGCAAAGCCTGCGCGCTTGCGCATCCCGCCGGAGAGCTCGTTCGGCATCAGGTTGCCCGCCGCCTCCAAGCCAACCTCCTCGAGGCGACGCGACACGACTCCGCTGATCTCGTCCTCGCTCTTGTCCGTGTGCTGGCGCAGCGGGAAGCAGACGTTGTCGAAGACGTTCATCGAGCCGAAGAGCGCGCCGTCCTGGAAGAGGACGCCGAACTTCTTGCGCATCTCGAAGAGCTCGTCGTCGAGCATGTTCGGCACTGACTCGCCGTGGACCAGGACGTCGCCCTCGTCGGGGTACAGCAGGCCGACCATGTGCTTGATGCACACCGACTTGCCGGTGCCCGACGGGCCGAGGATCATCGAGATCTTGCCCTCGGGCAGCCCGAGGTCGAGGCCGCGGAGGATCTTGTTGCGCCCGAAGGCCTTGTGCACGTCGATGAACTCGACGGCGTCCGGAGCGCCGGAGGGGCGCTTGAGGCCGGTGTGCCAGCGGTATTCGTCGTCCGCGTCACCGGGGACCTGGGGCTCGTTGACGACCGACACGCGTGAGACCTCGTCGGGCCCGTGGCCCGAACCGACGGCGGCGGGCTCGCGCACCTCGGTCTCCTCCTCGTCGTACCGTGTCGACTCGGCGCTGCCGCGCTCGTCAGCCTCCATGTCGGCCGACGTGAGCGGGGCGTCGGCCAGCTCGGCCTCGTCGGCCTCGTCGTCCTCCGGCGTGTTCGACCAGTCGGCGCCGCCGATCGGCGCCTCGGCCTCCGGCGCGCCGGCGGCCATGGGATCGGCCGCGGGCGTGGCGGGGCCCTCCTCGGCCGGAGCCGCCGCCTCGACCGACTCGTCGTTATCCGTGCTCTTGCGCCTACGCGGGATGCGGGGCATGACTCACCCTCCGATTGGTGCTCGCGGGTTGGCGCCCCAGAACAGCTGGGTGCCAAGCATCCCGATGAGGTGCACGAGCACGATGTTCAAGACCATCGACTTCGCGGTCGCGGTTCCCACCCCGACCGGTCCTCCGCCGGCGTTGTAGCCGTAGTAACAGCCCACGAGCACGATGACCGTGGCCATGAACATGCCCTTGATGATGCTGTAGAGCAGGTCCGGTGGGTTCTGGAACATCCAGAAGATGAGGAAGTACCCGCCCGAGGAGACCTCGCCGATCTGCTGGACGACCGCGAGGTAGCTGGCGAAGAAGCCCGCGCCGACCGCCCCCATGTACATGAAGGGAAGCACCAGCCACGCGGCGAGCAGACGGGTCGCGCAGAGGAAGAGCATCGAGTCGACGCCCATCACCTCGAGGGCGTCGATCTCGTCCGAGATCCGCATCGAACCGAGCTCGGCGACGATCCCGGTGCCGACCTTGGCGGCCATCATGTAGCCGAAGGCGTAGGGCACGAGCTCACGCAGGTCGCACCAGGCGGCGAAGTTGCCCGCGTAGGCGGGGGCGCCGACCGATCTCGTGAAGTAGGCGCCCTCGATCCCGCACTGCAGGCCGATGATGAAGACGAGGCCCCAGATGACGAGGGTCGAGGAGAGGATCAGGATGCCGCACTGGCGCAGCCCCTCCCCGAAGAACTTGAAGACGCGCAGGGTGTAGACCTGCACCAGGATCCGACCGCAGAACTTCGCGATCTCACCGAAGGTGGTGAGAACGTCCTTGGGCAGCGAGAACATCAGCGGATCACCGAGATCTCGGGGTGGGTCGCCAACAGCGTCTGGGTGAAGACGTAGTTGAACGCGAAGACCCCGAGGAAGGAGATTACGACCGCCTGGTTGACGGCCCTGCCCACCCCCTCGGCCCCGCCGGAGGTGGTCATCCCCTTGTAACAGCAGACGATGGCGATGATCGCGCCGAAGAGTGTCGTCTTGAGCGCGGAACCCCACAGGTCGGTGACCGAGGCGTTCGTGAAGAAGGTCGCCCAGAACGGCCCGAGCGGGGCGCCGTTGACGAGCGTCGCGAGCACGCCGCCGAAGACGCCGAAGAGCAGCGCGTAGACGTTGAAGAGGCCCGTGACGAGCATCAGGGCCAGGAAGCGCGGGACGACGAGGTTCTTGATCGGGTCGACGCCGAGCACCTGGAGGGCGTCGAGCTCCTCGCGGATCTTGCGGGCGCCGAGGTCGGCGGTGATCGCCGTGCCCGCCACGCCGGCCAGGACGATCGCCGTCACGAACGGGGCGAACTCGCGGATCGAGGCGAGCACGAAGAAGCCACCGAGCCGGTCCAGCGCGCCGAAGAGCACGAGGAAGTTGGCGGCCTGGAGCCCGGGTGCGCCGTAGCCGAAGGCCACGGTCGAGACGAGCAGCGGGAACCAGCAGAGCCGCAGCGCGAACAGGAACTGGGAGACGAACTCACCGCCGTACGGGTACGGAGGACGCAGGGCAGACATCATCGTCTTCCCCGTCAGGATCATCATGTCGCCGACTTCCTCAAGCAGATTCTTCGTCGGAAGAAACGCCTTGTCAGCTCCGGTGCGGATCACAGCAGCCCTCTCTCCAATAACCGACCGGCATCGCAGGACACGACGCCGCTTCTCACTGTATGCCACTCGTCACACGGCTGCCAACCGGCAACCGCGGCGCAACCCTACCCGAGGAGCAGGACGTCCGGGCGCACCCCGCGCCCGACACTCCGGCGCATGGTAGGTTCGCCGCTCAGATGACGGCCTGTCGCGCAATGACCATCAGCCTGACCGCCGCCGCGCTGGCCGTGGCCGGGTGCGGAAGCGAGGAGCGTCAGGACGCCAACGAGCCCGCGGGCACGTTCACCGTCGACATCACCACGGCCTCTTTCCCGGCCAAGCAGCAGATCGCCGCCCCGTCGAAGATGAAGATCGACGTGAAGAACACCGGGGAGCAGACGATCCCGAACGTCGCGGTCACGGTCGACTCGTTCACGCGCCGCTCCGAGCAGCCGGGACTGGCCGACCCCGAGCGGCCGGTCTGGGTGGTGGACGAGGGTCCGGTGGGCGGCGACACCGCCTTCACGAACACCTGGGCACTCAACGCGCTCAAGGCCGGGGAGACCAAGTCGTTCGAGTGGGACGTGACCCCCATCGAGCCGGGCCGCTACACGATCAAGTACACCGTGGCCGCGGGCCTGGACGGGAAGGCCAAGGCGGTGGAGGCCGGCGGCGGACCGGTCACCGGCACCTTCCCGGTACAGATCAGCAAGACGCCTGAGCAGTCGCGGGTCGATCCCGCCACCGGCGAGGTCCAGCGGCTCGAAGAGAAGTAGCGCGCCCGCGGGAGCGGGACGCGCTCAGAAGCCCCAGTTGGGGTCGTGTGTCCGGGTGTCGGGGTTGTCTCGGGGCCCCTCGGGCGGCGGCTTGGTCGCGGTCCCCGACGGGCGGCCGGGCGACAACCCGATGCGGACCACCCGCCAGGCACCGTCGCGCTCGACGACGGTCCACGTCGCGCCGGGCTCGGCCTCCCGCCGCTGCACCGCCGCCGCCTCGGCCTCCTCACGCGTCATGTGAGGGAGGCTACTTCGGCAGCCGCGGGGCGATGATGCGGTAGGCCTTCAGCCCGAGACCGAGCCGCTCCCGATCCTCCGAGAGCATCGGATCGAGGTTCGTGAGCTCCTTCACCCGCTCCAGCCGGTAGGCCACGGTGTGGCGGTGGGCGTAGATCGCCGCCGCGGTCGCGTTCATGTTGCAGTTCTGCTCGAGGTAGGACTCGAGGGTCCCGACCAGGTCGGTCCGGTACTGGTCGTCGTAGCGCACGATCGGCGCGACGGTGTCCTCGTAGAAGGACCGGACCTCCTCCGGGTGCGAGGCCAGGACGCGGAAGAGCAGCCGGTAGGTGCCGGTTCCGATGTCCTTGAGGTGCGTGTCCCCCCCGCCCCCGCCGGACTGGCGCAGGACGTCGAGGACGAGCTCGGCCTCCTGCATCGCCCGGCCGAACTCTCCCGGGTCGGCGTAGAAGCTCGAGAGGCCGACGGTGCCGTGCTGGCGCAGGCGCTCGGCCAGCCGCCGGGCCCGCGAGAGGGTCTCCTCCGGCGCCGCGTCGCCTCCCGCGGCGGGCAGGATCGCGTAGATGCGGTCCTCCATGTGCTGGGCGAGGGCGCCGCTGTACTCACCGCCGATGAGCGCGACGACGTGGCGCGGCCGGTCGGTCTTGAGCTCGGCGCAGAGCACGACCGCGCCGCGAGACAGGTCGCAGCCGAGGCGACCCGCGCGGCGGACGACCTCTCGCGGCTCGAGGTCGGGGCGGGAGCGGAGGTCCTCGAGGAACGAGCCGCGCAGGTTCTGCTCGACCTCCTCCTTGGCCTCCTCGATCGCGAGCTCGGTCATCGAGGCGACGGCCGCCAGGTGGAGGTACTCCGACGCATCGGCCACCGGCGGCTCGTCCCCGCTCCCGCGGAGCATGACGACGATCCCCACGACCTCGTCACCGGAGGAGATCGGTACCTCGAGCACGAGCTCGGAGGGCACCTTGGACGGCTGGTCGGCGACGCGGTCGGCCACGTAGCCTCGGACGTCCTCGAGCGTCGCCTCGGGCGGCAGCGGCGCCGGGCCGCCCGCCATCGCGGCTGCGCCGAGGCGCGGGATGACGATGACGACGGGGGCGCCGGCCGCCTCGGCGGCCATCCGGGCGACGTGTTCGAGGCCGTCGCCGCCGAGGACGGCGTCAACCATCCGTAGGTGGATCGCCCGGAGACGCTCGACGAGCCCGGGCGCGCTCTCGTCGACGTTGCCGTCGGGCACGGGGACGCTGGGCATCCGCGGTCCTTTCCTTCTATCAAGGGGGTGGGGTCCGGCCCGAGGGGCGCGCGCAGGCGCCCCCCGGCCGATCCGATCGTGCGGTGCTGTTGGGTCAGGTGGGCTCGGGGTGAGCCTGGAGGATCTCCTCGCCGGCCTCCCCGGTCCGTACGCGGTACGCGTCGTCGACGGGGAGGACGAACACCTTGCCGTCACCCACCGCCCCCGTGCGTCCGTGCTTGAGGATCGTGTCCACGATCCCCTGGACGTCGCCGTCGGCGACGACGCACTCGAGCTTGACCTTGGGGCGGAGGTAGTTGGTCAGCTCCGCGCCGCGGTACCGCTCGGTGATGCCCTTCTGCCGGCCCGAGCCCTTGACCTCACTGATGGTCAGCGAGGGGAAGCCCTGCTGGAGCAGCTCCATGCGGATGGGCTCGAAGGCCTCGTGCCTGATGAACGCTTCGATCTTCTTCATGACTAGACGACCTCCTTGGTGCTGGCGAGCGGCGCCGACATCGTCGCCGGCACCGAGGGAGTGGCACCGTATCCGACGAGCTCCGGGGCCGGAATGAACTGCTCCGGGTAGCCGTACATGCCGTGCTCGACGATGTCGAGTCCGGCATCCTCCACGTCCTCGTCGACGCGAAGACCGACGGTCACCTTGATCAGCAGGAACGTGATGTAGGAGAGGGTGAACACCACCACGAAGGTGACGATCACCGCCGAGACCTGCGCGCCGAGCTGCGTGAGCCCGCCGCCGTAGAACAGCCCCTCGTTCCCGACGCCGACCGACTCCGCGAGCCGGGGCGAGGTGAACAGGCCGCAGGCGATGGTGCCCCAGATGCCGGCCAGGCCGTGCGCGGAGAGCGCGCCGACCGGGTCGTCCAGGTACTTGTCGATGCCCAGCACGCCGAAGACGACGATGATGCCGGCGATGCCGCCGATGATCGGCGCGGCCCAGAACTCGACGTAGCCCGAGGGCGCCGTGATGGCGACGAGGCCGGCGATCGCGCCGTTGCCCGCCATGCCGACGTCCAGCTTGCCGGTGAGCAGCGAGATCGTGATGCAGGCCGTGATGACACCCGCCGCCGCGCCGAGGTTCGTCACGCCGATGACCTCGGTGAACTGACTCCCGCCGGCGGCGAGCGTCGAGCCGCCGTTGAAGCCGAACCAGCCGAGCCACAGGATGAGGACACCCAGGCCGAACAGCGGCATGTTGTGGCCGGGAATCGCCCGCGGCTTGCCGTCCGGACCGTACTTGCCCTTGCGGCTGCCGAGCAGCAGCAGCGCGGCGAACGCAGCCGTCGCGCCGGTGAGGTGGACGACCGAGGAGCCGGCGAAGTCCTGCACGCCGTTGCCGGGGAAGTTGTCGGCCGCGAAGAGCCCGCCGCCGAAGCCCCAGTGTGCGATGAGCGGGTAGATGAGTCCGGCGAACACGACCGCGAAGATCGGGTACGCGATGAACTTGATGCGCTCCAGCGTGGTACCCCACACGATCGCCAGCGAGACCGCGGCGAACATGAACTGGAAGATGAAGAACGCCGCGGTGGCCGTATCAGCCGGTTCGCCCGCGACATCGCGGCCGATCTGGAAGAAGAAGCCGGTGTCGCCGGCGATCACCGCAGAACCGCCGAAGGCGATGCCGAAGCCGACCGCCCACCACACGATGGAGGCGACGGAGAAGTTGATGAGGATCTTGGCGATGCCCGCGCCGACGTTCTTGCCACGCGAGAAGCCGATCTCCAGGAGGGCGAAGCCGGCCTGCATGAAGAACACCAGGACGGTGGCGACGATGATCCAGACGTTGTCGAGATCGGAGATGGCCTGGGGAAGCGCCTCGTTGACGTTGAGCGCATCTTCCTGAGCGAACGCCAACGAGGGCAAGATCAGGGTGGCGACCAGGGCGAGAAGCGCTGCCTTGGACAGGGACGAACGTTGCATGGGTCTCCTTCGGTCGATGACCCGTCGCACATTGGAGCCCAGCGGCCGGACGCTCTTTAGCCGGGTGTCGAAAGATCGGTTAAACCCGTTCGCCATCCGGTCGACCGCCCCCGTTCTGTCGGTCCGATCGCAGCGAAGTCACGCTCCGACCGTGCGGCTAAGCCGGCTGAGGGCTCTTTGTACGCCTGGATAAGGTCCGGAGGAGGCCTACGTGACACGGTCCCGAACCAGCGTCTTTGCCCACGCCGTTCGCGCGTGGCGACGACACGTCGTAGATCCCCGATCCAGGAGAACCCCGGAACCCCTCATGCCCCAGCGTCAGCAGAACGTCAACGCCGCCCAGTGGAGCTCGAACGGAGCCCTCGGGGCGTCCGACCTCACCGAACCGAACGCCTCGCAGTTCGGCGACAACGTCTTCTCGGTCACGGTCCAGCGTCAGCGGCTCCCGAAGCACACCTTCAACGCGCTCCAGGCCGCTTTGGCCGAGGGCAGCGCCCTCGACCCGGTCCTCGCCGACACCGTCGCGCAGGCGATGCGCGAGTGGGCGATGGAGAAGGGCGCGACGCACTACTGCCACTGGTTCCAGCCGCTGACGAACCTGACCGCCGAGAAGCACGACGGCTTCTTCGAGCCCAACGGCAACGGGGGTGCGCTCGCCGAGTTCTCCGGCAAGGAGCTCATCCAGGGCGAGCCGGATGCCTCCTCGTTCCCGAGCGGCGGCCTGCGCGCGACCTTCGAGGCCCGGGGCTACACCGCCTGGGACCCGACCTCGCCGGCGGTCGTCATGGACAACCCGAACGGTGCGCTTCTGGTCATCCCGACCGCGTTCGTCTCCTGGACGGGCGACGCGCTCGACCACAAGATCCCGCTGCTGCGCTCGATGGACGCGCTCTCCACCGCCGCGGTCAAGGCGCTCGAGCTGCTCGGCGAAGGCGAGGCCGAGCGGGTCTTCACCACGATCGGCCCCGAACAGGAGTACTTCCTGATCGACGAGCAGTACTACTTCGAGCGCCCCGACCTCTACACCTCCGGGCGCACGCTGTTCGGCGCCGAGCCGCCCAAGGGCCAGGAACTCGACGAGCACTACTTCGGCTCGATCCCCGAGCGCGTGCTCGCGTACATGATGGAGGTCGAGAACGAGCTGATGAAGCTCGGCATCCCGATCAAGACCCGCCACAACGAGGTCGCGCCGGCGCAGTACGAGATCGCGCCGATCTTCGAGAACTCGAATATCTCCTCCGACCACCAGCAGCTCACGATGCAGGTGCTGCAGAACGTGGCTCGCCGGTACGGGATGGTCTGTCTCCTGCACGAGAAGCCGTTCAAGGGCCTCAACGGCTCGGGCAAGCACAACAACTGGTCGATGGGCACCGATACGGGCAAGAACCTGTTGAGCCCGGGTGACACGCCGGACACGAACGCGCAGTTCCTGTTCTTCTGCGCGGCCGTGATCAAGGCGGTCAAGAAGCACCAGGGGCTGCTCCGCGCCTCGATCGCGAACGTCGGCCAGGACCACCGCCTGGGCGCCAACGAGGCCCCGCCGGCGATCATCTCGATCTTCCTCGGCAAGGAGCTCGAGAACGCCTTCGAGATGGTGGCCACCGGCAAGGGCACCGCGCTCAAGAAGGGCGTGCTGAACCTCGGCACCGACGTCCTTCCCACGCTGCCGCGTGACGGCGGTGACCGCAACCGGACCTCGCCGTTCGCCTTCACCGGCAACCGCTTCGAGTTCCGTGCCGTCGGCTCGAGCATGTCGCTCGGCTTCGTCAACACGGTGCTCAACACGATCACCGCCGAGTCGCTCAACGAGCTCTCCACCGACCTCGCCAAGGAGCTCAAGTCCAACAAGGGCGACGTCTTCAAGGCGGTCGCGGCGATCGTCAAGAGCGTCTGGGAGGCCGACAGCGAGATCGTCTTCGACGGCGACGGCTACTCCGACGCGTGGCAGAAGGAGGCGAAGAAGCGCGGCCTCTTGAACCTTCCGACCACCCCCGACGCGCTCCCGTGGATCGTCGAGAAGCAGACCGTCGACTCGTTCAAGAAGTGGAAGGTCCTCTCCAAGCGGGAGCTCGAGTCGCGCTACGAGGTTTTCGTGGAGCAGTACTCCTCGAAGCTCAACATCGAGGCGGAGACGACCGCGACGATGGCGCGCACGATGATCCTGCCGGCCGCCATGCGGCACGCGGAGATCATCGACGACGCCGGGGAGAGCGCGGGCCTGTCGAAGCTCGCGGAGGAGATCACGGGCATCACCGACGGGCTGATCGAGGCGATCTTCGCGCTCGAGAAGGCCAACGACCATGACGGCCCCGACGGCGGCGTCAAGCACGCGACGTACATGCGCGACACCGTCATCCCGGCGATGAGCGCGGTCCGCGGGTACGCCGACCGGCTCGAGCGGATCGTCGCCAACGACCTGTGGCCGATCCCGAAGTACTCGGAGATGCTCTTCATCAAGTAGCGCGTCCGCAGTCCGGGCACGACCGAGACCCTCGCTCCGGCGGGGGTCTCGGTCGTTCCGGCGTCATCCGTGCTGTGGAAATCCCGCCATGCGGGAGCTTCACAGCACGGCTGGCCGGTTCAGGTTCCGCAGAAGGTCACGTAGGGCTCTCGCGAGCCCGGGGCCGCGTAGGCCTCGCGACCGGGCTGCGGGGTGAACGGGCGCTCGAGGACCGCGTGCAGCTCGTGGAAGGGCGAGAGGTTGCCGAGCGTCGCCTGGGTGAGAGCCTCCTCGACGAGGTGGTTCCGCGGGATGTAGAGCGGGTTGACGTGATCCATGGCCTCCGGGTCCGGGGCGAGCGCGCGCCAGCGGGTGAGCCAGTCGGCGAAGGCAGGCCCGGCGACCGCCGCGCTCGGCGCGACGACGGCCCCGTTCTCAGTCGGCGTGCTTCCAGGATGAGCCATATCCGCATCCGGGA
>JACDAP010000388.1 GCA_013695395.1 Solirubrobacterales bacterium | reverse complement strand
GCGTCGAGAGCGCGCCGCGCCTCGACTGGCCGGGCGTCGCGCTCTTGAGCGTCGGCCTCGGCGCGCTGCTCCTGGCCATCGCCGAGGGGGAGACCGTCGGGTGGAGCTCGGCCGAGATCACCGGGCTCTTCGCGCTCGCCGCGGTCGTGCTCGCCGTCTGGGTGCGCCAGCAGCTGCGGGCGAGCGCACCGCTCGTGGAGCTGCGGCTCCTGCGCCACCCCGCCGTGCTGACCGGTGACGGCTGCGCGCTCGTGCTCGGCGTCGCCATGTACATGTACCTCTCCGGCGTGACGACGTTCGTGCAGATCCCGGACGGGAGCGGCTACGGCTTCGGAGCGAGCGTCGTCGTCGCCGGGCTCTGCCTCGTCCCGTTCTCGATCACGAGCCTCGCCGCGAGCCGCGCGCTGCCCTGGCTCGGACGGACCCTCGGCCAGCGGGCCGTGCTGCCCGCAGGCTGCCTGGTGGTCGCCGCCGCCGGGGTCTTCTTCGCGCTCTTCCATACGGCGCTCTGGCACGCCTTCGTGATGCTCGGCATCGTCGGTCTCGGTCTCGGCACGACCTTCGCCGCGATCCCCGGCCTGGTCGTCGGCGCGGTGCCCGAGCACGAGACCGGCAGCGCGATGGGCTTCTACCAGGTGGTCCGCTACATCGGCTTCTCGGTCGGCAGCGCGCTGGCCGCGGCGCTCCTGGCCAGCCGGACACCGGCGGGGAGTGTGCTCCCTGAAGAGAGCGGCTACACGCTGCTGCTGTGGGTCGCGGTCGTCGTCTGCGTGCTGGCGGCCGCGCTCGCCTGGGCGCTCCCGGGGCGTCCGGGGCCGCGGCCCAGGGCGAACGATGAGCCCGCGGTGCTCGAGCGCGGGCTCACGCGCGTGTGACCCGCGGATCCCGTTGCTCGGTCCGTCGGAAGAGGGCGACGGATCGGTGAGAGCGGATGGACGTCCACCTTTCGGGCGTTCATCCGCTCTCGGCTACCCCTGATCGGTGAGTGCGGATACGCGTCCACCCCTCGGGCGCTCATCCGCACTCAAGCGGAGCCTGGTCGGCCAGGCGAATGCTGGGCGCGGTGGAGGGCTGAGAGGCCCGCGGCGTCGAGCGTCGGCGGCGGCGCTCATCGGCGGCGTCGGGCGTCGGCGGCGGCGCTCAGGCCGACCCGGGCGAGCAGACGCGCCAGATCGGGCACGCGCAGAAGGCCACGCGCGCCCGCCGGAGCTCAGGCAGCGTCCGGGTCCGGGTGGGTGCTCCCCGCCGCGGGCGTGGACGCGAGGCCCGGATCGGGCTGGAGCCTCACGCTCTCCGGGCTCGGCGGCGCCGGGGTCGGCGTCACGTAGGGCTCCGGGGTCGCCGCCTTCTGCCCCGCCGCGCGGCCGCCGAGGAAGCCCGCCAGAGCGCCGAGCACCGCGCCGAGACCGATGAGCCTGGACGCGCGGATCGGCTCGCGGCGGGCCCTCGAGACCGTCCCGTGGGCGGTGTGCTTGACGACGGAGGTGGCGGCCTTGCGGCCGAGCTTCGACTTGACGGACATCCCGTTGGCATGCCCGGGGGCCCGACGGTTCATGCGGGACGCGGTGGCGGCGCGGGCGCCGCCGGATGTTCGTTCGCAGGTTGGTTTTACACGCGCCTCAGTCCGTGTGCGATGGTCGGTCGATGGAGAGCGCCACCACCCCGAGGCCCTCGCCGCCTGCCCCGACCACCCCGCCGACGGTGATCCTCGCGCAGGCCCGCACGCCCACCGAGCAGGCCAAGATCCGCGCCTGGGCGCAGGCCGAGCACCCGGACGCCGAGCTGCTCGACCACGACGCGTCCGGCCTCGGCGAGCGGCTCTGCCGGGAGGACGACCCGCTCGTGCTGCCCGTCCGCGTCACCTGGCTGCCGCGCGAGCGGGACGGAGGGCGCCAGGCGCGGGCCGCCGACCTGCTCGCCCTCACCAACCCGCACCGGCCCTGGGCACCGCTCCAGGGAATGATCGCCCGCCGCGAGCCCGACCGCGTGCGGGTCACCCCGGGCGAGCCCGCGCTCGTCTCCGATCTCCGCGGCCGCTTCCGCAAGGAGTCGGGGGGCGGCGGGGGCTCGGATGCGTTCGGCGCGTTCGTCGATCGCCAGGCGCAGCTGGCCTGCGAGCGGGCCGAGCGCGGCATCATCGGCGACCGCTACAAGATCCCGCGGCTGGTGGCCGAGCAGATCACCGCCTCCGGCCGGTTCCGGGACGAGATCGCCGCGCTCGCCGAGCAGCTCGGCCGCCCCGCCGATGACGTGCTGAAGGACGCGACGAGCTGCCTGGGCGAGCTCGTCGCGGTCCAGAGCCGCCTCGCGATCGACACCTTCCGCACCGTGATGAGCCCGCTGCACGAGCGGGCCTGGAGCGTCGAGGTCGACGTCGAGTCGCTCGAGCGGCTGCGGGAGCGCAACCGGGAGCACGCGCTCGTCTTCCTGCCCTCGCACCGCTCCTACTCCGATCCGCTCGTCCTCGCGAGCGTGCTCCACGACAACGACTTCCCCCGCAACCACCTGATCGCCGGCGGGAACATGTCCTTCTGGCCGATCGGGCCGCTCGGCAAGCGCGCCGGGCTGATCTTCATCCGCCGGACCTTCGGCGACGACCAGATCTACAAGCTCGCGGTCCGCGAGTACTTCGGCCATCTCGTCGCCAAGCGCTTCAACATCGAGTGGTACCTGGAGGGCGGGCGGACCCGCACCGGCAAGCTGCGCCCGCCGAAGTTCGGGCTGCTGCGCTACCTGGTCCGCGCGCTGGAGGACGAGCGCGCCGAGGACGTCGTGCTCGTGCCGGTCTCGATCGTCTACGACCAGCTCTCGGAGGTCGGGGCGATGGCCGCCGAGCAGCGCGGCGCGAAGAAGAGCGGCGAGGGGCTCAAATGGCTTGCCGACTACGTGCGCGCGCAGCGCCGCAACGTCGGGCGCGCGCAGGTCGTCTTCGGGGAGGGCATCTCCCTGCGCGAGGCGATAGCCGAGGGCGGCGAGGACAGGCTCGGCCTCGAGAAGGTCGCCTTCCGCGTCTGCGACGGGATCAACCGCATCTCGCCCGCGACCTCCACCTCGATCGTGACCTTCGCGCTGCTCGGCACCCGCGACCGGGCAGTCACCTTCCGCCAGGTGCAGCTCGTCGTCGCCCGGGTGCTCGACCTCATGGAGGAGCGCGAGGTCGCCGGCCCGATCGCCGAGCTGCGGCGCGACGTCACCCTGCACGGGACGCTCGGGGAGCTCTGCTCGGCCGAGGTGGTCAGCTGCTACGACGGCGGCAGCGAGCCGGTGTGGTCGATCCTCCCGGAGCGCCACCACGTCGCGGCCTTCTACCGCAACGGGGTCCTGCACCACATCCTGAACCGGGCGATCGTCGAGCTCGCGGTGCTGAAGCTCAGCCGTGAGGGCCCGGGGGAGGACCCGGTGGAGACGGCGTGGGAGGACTGCCTGGCCATCCGCGACCTCCTGAAGTTCGAGTTCTTCTTCGCCGAGAAGGAGGAGTTCCGCGCCGAGCTCGCCGTCGAGCTCGCCCGCTTCGCCCCCGACTGGCGGGAGCGCGCGCTCAGCTCCGAGGGCGCACGCGACCTGCTCGAGAGGACCCCGACGCTCGTCGCTCACCGTGCGCTGCGCTCGTTCGTCGACGCTCAGCTCGTGGTCGCCCGGGTGCTCGCCGGGCGTGACCCGCGCGAGGGCTTCGACAAGGCCCAGTTCCTCGACGAGTGCCTCGGCGTCGGCCGCCAGCTCCTCCTCCAGGGGCAGCTGCACGGGCCCGAGTCGATCTCCCAGGAGCTCTACGCGAGTGCGCTCCAGCTCGCCGCCAACCGGGACGTGGTCGATCCCGGCCGTGACGAGACGCGGCAGGCCCGCCAGGTGTTCCTGGCCGAGGTCGAGGAGCTGCTCGAGCGGGTCGCGGAGATCGGGCGGATGGACGCCGAACGGTTGCAGACGGTGCTCGATGACGAGCGTTGACGCGCTCGTCGCGGAGATCCAGGACGCACCCGAGGGACCTCAGGTCGCGGCGTTCTTCGACTACGACGGCACCCTGATCAGCGGCTACTCGGCCACCGCGTTCTACCGCCACCGGATCCTCTCGCTGCAGCTCGGCCCGTGGGAATTCGTGCGGACCATGCTCGCGACCGCCCGCGGGATCTCCTCCGAAGAGGAGTTCGCCGACTTCCTCGAGCTCTCCCTGGGTGCCTGGAAGGGGCGCACCGTCGAGGAGATGGAGGAGCTCTCCGCCGACCTCTTCCTCCACGGGATCGCCGGGCAGCTCCACCCGGAGGCGTGGGCGCTCGTGCAGGCCCACCACGCGCGCGGTCACACCGTCGTGCTCGCCTCCTCGGCGACGCGCTTCCAGGTCGCGCCGATGGCCGAGGAGATCGGCGCCGCGCACGTCCTCTGCACCGAGGTCGAGACCGAGGACGGGCGCCTGACCGGGCGGGCCACCGGCCACGCGATGTGGGCGGGGGGCAAGGAGGCGGCGATGCGCCGTCTGGCCGACGCCGAGGAGCTCGACCTCGACGCCTGCTTCGCCTACTCCAACGGGCACGAGGACGCGGGCTTCCTCGCCGCGGCCGGGCACCCGGTCTGCGTCGAGCCCGACGGGAAGCTCGCGCGGCTGGCCACCGAGCGCGACTGGCCGGTGCTGCGCTGCGCGGACCGCGGCGGAACCCCCGGCCCGGTCGACGTCGCGCGGACGGTCGCCTTCTACGGCGGCCTGGCGGGTGCGGCCTACGCGGGAGCTGGGATCGGGCTCCTACGGCGCTCGCGCCAGACGCTCGTCGACATCACCGGCGGCGTGGGCGCCGACGTGAGCCTCGCCGTCGCCGGCATCGAAGTGGACGTGATCGGCACCGAGCACCTGTGGTCGGCGCGGCCATGCATCTTCGCCTTCAACCACCAGTCGAAGATCGACACGATCCTGATGGCCAAGCTCCTGCGCGGCGGCTTCACCGGGGTGGCCAAGAAGGAGGCCGCCAACGTCCCGGGCTTCGGCCAGTTCTTCCGCATCGCCGGGGTCGCCTTCATCGACCGCTCCGACGGGAAGAAGGCGCAGGAGGCGATGGCGCCCGCCGTCGACAAGCTCCGAGCCGGCACCTCCCTGGTCATCGCGCCGGAGGGGACCCGCTCGCCGACCCCACGGCTTGGCCCGTTCAAGAAGGGCGCCTTCCACCTCGCGATGCAGGCGGAGGTCCCGATGGTCCCGATCGTCATCCGCAACGCCGGCGAGGTGATGTGGCGCGGCGCGCAGACCGTGCGGCCCGGCCGCGTCGAGGTCGCCGTGCTGCCGCCGCTCGACACGAGCGCATGGACGGCCGAGACCGTCGCCGACCACGTCGCCGAGGTCCGCGCGCAGTTCGTCCACACCCTTGCTCACTGGCCTGCATCCTCGAAGGAGCTGTCCGCATGACCCCACCGATCCGCGTCGCCGTCCTCGGAGGCGGATCGTGGGGGACCACGGTCGCCTCGCTCGCCGCCGCCAACACCCCGACCGTGCTCTGGGCCCGCAGCGAGGAGACCGCGCGGGAGGTCCACGAGCAGCACACGAACTCCCGCTTCCTGGACGACCGCAAGCTGGAGGAGTCGCTCGAGGCGACGAGCGACCTGGCCGAGGCCGTGAGCTCCGCCGACGTGCTCGTCGTCGGCGTGCCCTCCCACGCGATCCGGGAGACGCTCGAGAAGGTCGCCCCGCACCTGCGCCCGTGGGTGCCGGTGCTCTCGCTGGCCAAGGGGCTCGAGCAGGGCACGCGGATGCGGCCGACCGAGATCGTCGGCGAAGTGCTCCCGGGCCATCCGGTCGGCCTGATGGCCGGGCCGAACCTGGCCAAGGAGGTCCTTGACGGGATGGCGGCGGCGGCGGTCGTCGCGATGGCCGACGCTCGGGTCGCCGAGTCGCTCCAGGCGCTCTTCCACTCGCCGCGCTTCCGCGTCTACCGCAACGACGATCTGCTCGGCTCCGAGCTCGGCGGGGTGCTCAAGAACATCATCGCGATCGCGGCCGGGATGGCCGAGGGGCTCGGGGTCGGGGACAACACGCGGGCGATGGTCCTCACCCGCGGGCTCGAGGAGATGACCCGGCTGGGCGAGGCGATGGGCGGCCAGACGCGGACGTTCGCCGGGCTCACCGGGCTCGGCGACCTGATGGCCACCTGCATGAGCTCGCAGTCCCGCAACCGCCGGGTGGGGGAGGAGCTCGCCCGCGACAAGAGCCTCGAGCAGATCACCGAGGAGATGAACCAGGTGGCCGAGGGCGTGAAGACCGCACGGACCGTCATGGAGCTCGCCGAGGAGTACGAGGTGACGCTCCCGATCTGCTGCGAGGTCGACCTCGTGGTCAACGAGGGGCGCCACCCGCGCGAGGCCTACCGCGGGCTGCAGCACGCGCGGGCCAAGAGCGAACAGCACCAGGTGGCGTGATGAGTTCCGACCAGGCGGGCGCGTGGGGGCAGGCGCGCGAGATGAACGGGACCGAGGCGCTCATGTGGCGGGCGGAGGGCGACCCGCGGCTGCGCTCCACGATCACCTCGCTCGAGCTGCTCGACACGACGCCGGACTGGGAGCGCTTCCTGGCCGCCCACGACTGGGCCACGCGCCTGGTCCCGCGCTTCCGCCAGCGGGTCGTCGAGCCCGCGCTCGGGCTCGGGACGCCGACCTGGGTGGTCGACCCGGACTTCGACCTCCACTACCACGTGCGGCGCGTCCGGCTTCCGGGCGACGGCTCCCAGGAGGAGCTGCTGGGGCTGGCCGAGCAGCTCGCGATGGTGCCCTTCGACAAGGCGCGCTCCCCGTGGGAGGTCGTGCTCATCGAGGGCCTCGAGGGCGGGCAGGCGGCCTACATGTTGAAGCTCCACCACGCGACCACCGACGGGCTCGGCGCGGTCCAGCTGCTCGGGATGCTGCACTCCAAGGACCGAGCGCCGACCAAGGACAAGCAGCAGGTCCCGCCGCCGGATCCCGAGCCCACCACGCCGATGGACCTGATG
>JACDAP010000368.1 GCA_013695395.1 Solirubrobacterales bacterium | reverse complement strand
GTGTCGCCGTTGAGCAGGAGGAAGCGGTCGTCGAGCAGCGCCTCGGCGTACTTGAGGGCGCCGGCCGTGCCGCGGGGCTCCGGCTCCTCGACGAAGCGCAGGCGCACCCCGTAGGCCGACCCGTCCCCGAGCACCGCCTTGACCTTGGTGGCCAGGAAGCCGCAGGACATGATCACGTCGTCGACGCCGTGCCCGGCCAGCCACTCGAGCATGAAGCTCATGAACGGCCGGTCGACGAACGTGACGATCGGCTTCGGCGTGCCGCTGGTCAGCGGCCGCAGGCGCGTGCCCTCGCCGCCGACGAGAATGACGGCCTGCATTAGATGGGTCGTTCCACGGATTCGGTGGGGGACATCAGGAGCGCCCGATGCCCTCGTAGGTGAGCCCTGCCGCCCGCACGGCGTCGGCGTCGAGCGCGTTGCGCCCGTCGATGACCGTCGTGCCGTCCATCGCCTCGGCCACGGTGGCCCAATCGAGCTCGAGGAACTCCGACCACTCCGTCACCAGGACGACCGCGTCGGCGCCGGCCACCGCGTCGAGCGCGTCCTCGGCGAAGCGCACGCCGCGGATCATCCGTCGCGCCTCCTCCGCGGCCACCGGGTCATAGACGGCCACCGTCGCGCCCGCGGCCTGCAGCCGCGCGCTGAGGACGAGCGAGGTGGCCTCGCGCATGTCGTCGGTGTTCGGTTTGAAGGCCAGGCCGAGCAGGGCGATCCTGCGGCCCACCAGCCGACCCCCGAGGTGCTTCTCGAGCTTGCCGATCACGCGGCGCTTCTGCAGCTCGTTGACCTCGATGACCGCGTTGAGCAGCTGGAAGTGGTACCCGGAGTTGCCCGCGAGCTGCTTGAGGCCCATGACGTCCTTGGGAAAGCAGCTTCCGCCGAACCCGACGCCCGCCTGGAGGAACTTCGGGCCGATGCGGTCGTCGAGGCCCATCCCCTTGGCCACCTCGACGACGTCGGCGCCCGTCTCCTCGCAGACGTTGGCGATCTCGTTGATGAAGGAGATCTTGGTGGCCAGGAAGGCGTTGGCCGCGAGCTTGACCATCTCGGCGGACGCGATGTCCATGCGGACGAGCGCGCCCGATCCCTCCCCGCCATGTTCGGCGCTCAGCAGCGGCCGGTAGAGGTCGGCCACCGCGTCGCCGGCCCAGTCGCCGTCGTCGCCGATCACGACACGGTCGGGGCGCAGGAAGTCGTCGATCGCCGAGCCCTCCTTGAGGAACTCCGGGCAGGAGACGTAGCGGAACCCCGACTTGCCCTGCTCGTCGAAGAGCCGCTTGATGTTCGCACCGGTCCCGACCGGCACGGTCGACTTCATGACCAGGGCGTGCTGATCGGAGGCGGGCATCGCCTCGACGACCGCGTTGACCGCGGAGAGGTCCGCATCGCCCGAGTAGGTGGGCGGTGTCCCGACCGCGACGAACATGAGCCGCGCAGCCGCGAGGGCATCTCCGATGTCGGTGGAGAAGTGCATCCGCTCCCGGTTGCGCTCGACCATCTCGGCCAGGCCCGGCTCCCAGATCGGGATCTCCCCGCCCTTCAGGCGCTCGATCTTCTCGGCGTCGATGTCGATGCAGTAGACGTCGTTGCCGAGCTCTGCGAAGCCGGCGGCGCTGACGAGGCCGACGTAGCCGGTGCCGACGACGCCGATGGGCTCTCTGGAGGTGCTCATGAGGCCGGTGAGGCTAGCGGCGAAGGCCGTCGCTGCGCCCGCCCACGAGCGCCGCTACTTGGCGCCGACGCGGGTGAGCCCGCCGGCCAGGCCGAGCATCTGCTTCTCGGTGAGCACCTGGAGGAGCGTGTTCGTGATCCAGTAGACGGCCTTGTCGGTCCGCCAGGCGACCAGGCGCAGCCGGCCGCCGTCGTAGAAGAGGTCGTAGGTGCGGCCGTCGACCGTGCGCGTCTCCGACGGGCTGTCGAGGATCGGCGGGGCCTTCCAGGCCGTGCCCTGGATGCCGTAGTTCTGGCCGGTGCCCGGCACGTTCACCGCCATGCGGTAGGCCTGGAAGAGGCGGCCGCCGCGGTCGCGGATGCGGTACGCGCGCTCCTCACCCTTGCGGAGGGTCGAGCCGTTGACCGCGAGCTTCGGGAAGTAGACGGGGAAGTCGATCTTCGCGTCGAGCGGGATCGCGAGCTCCTCGGCCGGGGCCCGAGCCTCGAAGAGCCCAGGCGGCAGCCCGCCCCGCTTCTTCTTCGAGGAGTTCTTGCGCTTCTTCTTCGTCGTCTTGTCGTCGTCGGGGTTCGTCTTCGGCCCCTTCGTGGCCTGCGCGGAGAGGAAGTCGTCGGCCGCCTTCTCGATCGAGGCCTTCGAGGCGATGAGGTCCGCACCGTCCTCCTCGAGACCGCCGATCTGGACCTCCTGGATCGGGTTCTTGGCCGACTCGACGGTGAGCTTGAGCAGGCGGAGGATCGCGCTCGTGCCCTTGATGTCGGTCTGCGTGTAGCGACCGAAGATCTCGATCAGCTTCTCGCGATCGCCGAGCAGCTTGGAGACGCCGATCTGCGCCTTCGCCTCGGAGAGGAAGCCCTGCTGGCGGGCGCCGCGGACGATGTCGTTGTCGTTGTGGCGGTAGCGGACGTACTCGAGCGCCTGCCGCCCGCAGAGCTTCTGATAGCCCGCGTCGATGTCGATGACCGCGTAGTCGGGTTGCGGGCCGGAGTTGTCGTTGAAGTACTTACGGTCGATGTCCGCGTAGACGCAGTCCAACCGGTTGACCGCGCGCTGAAAGCCGCCGAAGTTCACGTTGACGACGTGCTGGATCGGGATGTCGAGCAACTGGCGGACCGTCTGGACCGCGAGCTTCGGCCCGCCGAGGGCGTAGGCCTCGTTGATCTTGCGCATCCCGAACCCGGGGACGCTCACCCGCAGGTCACGCGGCAGTGACATGACCGCGGTCGCCCCGCGCGACGGGTCCAGGCGCAGGAGGATGATGGTGTCCGAGCGGACGGGCGTCTTGGCCTTGATGTCCACGTAGCGCCGGTCGGAGCCCAGCACCACGATCGTCTGGGGCCCGCCCGGGTCGACGTCGTCGAGGACGTTCTCGTCGTCGAGGCCCGCGATGCGGGTGGTCGCGTCGTCGAAGACGTCCTCGAGCGTCTTGACCTGGAGCAGCGCCGCGGTGGCCACCGCTCCCGAGGTGGCGAAGACGATCACGAACGCGGCCAGCAGGAACCGCTTGTAGAGCCCGAAGGCCAGGCGCGGAGGACGTGGGTCGGGCTCGTAGACGGCCATACGGGGGGAAGGTCGCGGCTAGGCGCCGGCGCGGGTGAGCGAACGCGCGATGCCGAGCATCTCCGTGTTCGTCAGGGCCAGGCCCAGGGTGTTGGTCACCCAGTACGTGGCCGACTTCGTCTGCCACGCGACGATGCGCAGCTTCTTCCCATCGTAGAGCAAGCGGTAGTCGCGTCCGCGCATGCGGAGCGTCTCGGCACCCGCGGTGAGGATCGGTGGCGACATCCAGGTGGTGCCCTGGACGCCGTAGTAGTCGCCGCGGACCGCGTCCTCGGTGAAGACCAGGCGGTAGGCGTCGTGTGGCTTTCCGGCACGATCGCGCAGCTCGTACGCGCGGGGGGTGGAAGGCGCGGGGGCCCAGCGGCTGCCGGGCTTGAGGCCGCGCGGGATGTAGACCGGGAAATCCACCTTGCCGCGGATCGGCGCGACGGCCTGCCGACCCTCGCGTCCGGCGTCGACGAGCCCGAAGTCCTCGAGCGTGGTCTTCTTGCCTTGCCGGGCGCGCTTGGCGCCGTCTTTGACGACCTTGGGCCGGACGAGCTTCTCCTCGTAGCGCGTGGAGGAGAGGAACCGCGCGCGCGCCTTCTCGATGCGCCCGGGATCGGCGGTCACGAAGGCGCCGAGGTAGGTGGTGTCGTCGTCCTGGACGTCAGCCGGGAACGGGATCTGACGGACGGGCTTGCGAGCGCTCAGGCCCGCCTGCTCGAGCAGCCGCAGCACCTGCTTGTTCTTCTGCAGCGACGGGTCGGTCTGCGTCGAGCGGCCGAAGATCCGGATCAGCTCGGGGTAGTTGTCGAACAGCTGGCTCGTGGACACCTGGTCCTTGGCGTCGCGCAGGAAGCGCTGTTGACGGGCCGAGCGGACGAGGTCGGTGTCGCCGTGGCGGTAGCGCACGTACTCGAGGCCGCGCTCGCCGCAGAGCCGCTGGTATCCGGGCTCCACGTCGATGACCGCGTAGTCGGGCCCGGGCCCGGTGTTGTCGTTGAAGTAGCGCCGGTCGACGTCGGTGTAGATGCAGCCGAGCGTGTTGACCACCTTGCGAAACCCCTTGAAGTCCACGGCCATCGCGTGATTGATCTCCTCGAGGCCGAGGGTCGCCCGCACCGTCTTGGTGATCAGGTTGAGCCCGCCGAGACGGTAGGCCTCGTTGATCTTGCGCCGCCCGTAGCCGGGGATGTCGACGGCCAGGTCACGCGGGACGTTCAGGATCGAGGTCGCTTCCTGCTTGGGGTCCAGGCGGACGAGCATCAGCGTGTCCGAGCGGACCTCGTCCTTCTCGGCCCCGTAGCGTTTGTCCGAGCCGACGATGAGCAGCGTCTGCGGCGCCCCGGGCTCGGCCTCGGCGATCACGCCCACCTCGAACTTCGCCGGCGGTGTCAGGCGGATGCCGTCCCCGATCGAGTCGACCTGCAGGAGGACCGCGGAGGCGACTGCGGCGCTCGTCAGGCACAGGATCGCGATCCCGCCGAGGAAGCCCTTCAGCAGCAGCCGGCCGGCCAGGCGCGGCGGCGGGAGGTCCGGGCTCATTGACCGACCGCCCGCAGGTCGCCGGGCCGCTCGAGCCAGGCCGGGAGGGCACGGACGAAGTCGCCGAGGGCCCGCCGGTAGGTGGCCAGGGAGGAGAGCGAGACCCACTCCTCAGGGCCGTGATGGCCTGCGCCGGTGGGGCCGAACTCGACCGCCGGGATGCCCACAGCGAGGAACGCACCCGCGTCGGAGGCGCCGTCGCGGCCGACGGAGAGCGCCTCACCCTCCAGCGAGCGGCCGACCCCGTCGCGCAGCGCGAGCACGTAGGGGTTCCGGCGCGAGACGATCGCGGGATCGCGCGTGAAGACGCGGAGGACCTCGACGTCGCCCAGCGCACGGATCTGACTGAGGATCTCCCCGGGGTCCTGGCCGGGCAGGAAGCGGATGTCGACGTCGATCCAACACCGGTCGGGCACCTTGTTGAAGGCGTCGCCGCCCTCGATCCGGGCGAGGTTGATCGACGGCCGGTCGAAGAGGTCCGAGGACTCGCGGGAGAAGGGCAGGGTCTCGATGCGTCGGAAGGTGTCGTGGGCCTTGAGGATCGCGTTGTCCCCCAGCCACGGCGTCGAGCCGTGGGCGGCGGTCCCGCTCACTTCGACGCGCACGGCCAGGACCCCTTTGGCCTGGACGCCGATGTGCAGGTCGGTCGGCTCCCCGGTGATCGCGAAGTCCCCGGTGAGCCCTCCGGCGATGAGCGCGTCGGTCGAGCGGTCCTCGACGTCCTCGCTCTCCTCGTCGGGGACGACGACAAGCCGAACCCGCACGCGCGACTGGTCGGCGACGTCCTTGACCGCGCAGAGCATGCAGGCCAGCGCGCCCTTCATGTCGTAGGCACCGCGCCCGATCAGGCGGTCACCCTCCCGCCGGGGGAGGAACTGGCCGGCGAAGGCCGGGACCACGTCCAGGTGCCCATGGAAGAGCACGCAGGGTCCCTCCGGCGGCCCCACCTCCGCGGTGAGCACGGGCAGGCCGTTGTGCTCGGTGGTGGCCACCGAGAGGTCCCCGTCACGTTCCAGCCAGCCGACCACGAAGCTGGCGGCTGCGCGAAGCTGGTCCGGACGCGAGGTGTCGTAGCTCATGAGCCTCTCGGCCAGCGCGCCCTCGTCCATGCGGGGACGAAGGGTAGAGCAGGCCATGGCGAGCATCCTGTGCGGTCATGACCGCACCGCCATCGTGCGCATCTCCAGACTGACCCCCCAAGATCAGGCCGGGGGCGCCGGCGCGGTCGTTCAGGGTGTCGGCCGGTGATCCCCGCGGGGGGCCGGGCGGCGCGATCACCGCGGGGCCGTGGTGGGTAGGACAACCTGAGCCGTGTTCGCCATCGCATCCCTCCTGGCCGTCGTCGCCGTCTCGCTCCTCGTCACCCGGGTGGCGACGGTGATCCTGGTGGCCAGCGGCATGTCGAGCGAGAGCGCGCGCTTCCAGGCCCGGTCGGCCTTCACGGGGGCCGGCTTCACGACGAACGAGTCCGAGGACATCGTCAGCCACCCGCTGCGGCGAAGGGTGGTCATGACGCTGATGCTGCTCGGCAACGCGGGCATCGTGGCGGCTGCGAGCGGGCTGATCATCGGATTTCGCGGGGGGGCGTCCGGCAGCGAAGCCCTCAAGGCGCTCGCGCTCGTCGTCGGCCTGCTGGCGGTCGTCTTCGTCTCCCGAAGCTCCGTCGTCGACCGTCGGCTGACCGTCTGGATCGGCCACGCGCTCCACCGCTGGACCGAGCTGCCCGAGAAGGACTCCGGGGAATTGCTGCAACTCCCCGATGATCGCGTCGTGGCCGAGCTCGCCGTCCGCGAAGGTGACTGGATGGCGGGTCGCACCCTCACCGAGCTTGACCTGCGCGGCCAAGGGGCGCGGGTGCTCGGGATCCAACGGTGCAAGGGGGGCTACGAGGACGAGCTCACCGGACGGACCTCGGCGGTCCCGGGCGACGTCCTG
>JACDAP010000366.1 GCA_013695395.1 Solirubrobacterales bacterium | reverse complement strand
GCCCGAGACCGCTCCGATCGTCCCTGACCCGCATCCGGTCGTCCCGCGAGAGCGCCATGTCCACGCCATCCCCACCAACGCGGAGCTGAAGGTCGCCCGGGCGCTCGAGCTCTTCAACGGGAGCCCGCACCCGCGGACCGTCGCCGGCGTGACCCGGTCGCTCGGGGCGCCGATCGTCTCCGCTCGGCCGAGCGCGACCGAGGGCTCGATCGTGACGATCGTCGTCGGCTGGGAGCTCTCCTGGTATCGCTACGAGGTCGACCTGGGCGACGAGGGCAAGGGGGTCCGCGTGGCGGGCCAGGGCACGGAGCTCGACGAGCTCGATCCGGTCGACCAGAACTCGAACGCTGCAGCGGATGATCGCGGTGCGTTGCGGCTGACGGCCGCGGTCGCGTAGGCTCGAGCGATGACCGGCGGCCCAGCGTGATCTACTGCGTCGTCCCGCCGGAGCTCGCCGACGAGCTCCTCCCGCAGCTGGAGGCCTACTACGCCGATGACCCGGACGTCGAGGTGATCGTCGACCGGCGCAGCGCGGAGCGCCGCGCCCGTGGCGCCGAGGCGCCCGAGGACACGCAGCGTGAGGTGCGCGACCGCCGCCGCACGCGCATCCCGGGCGACCTGCCCGACGTCTGATCGGTTCGCGTCCGGGGAGGGCGCGCACGGGCTCATGCAGCGCTGGAGAGCGCGGCTCGCGGTCCCTACCTTGAGTCGACCGAGCGCCTCCGGCGCCGCTTCCTCATGCCCGCTCGCCTGCTCCTCGCCGTCCCCGTCCTGCTGCTCGCCGTCCTCGTGGTGGCCCTCTCGGGCCGGGCCGACGGCGCCACCGAGGGTGGGCTTCAGCGCTCGATCGAGCGGCAGAAGCAGCAGGAGCGCGATCTGGGCGACGCGGCGGAGCGGCTCGGGCGGCTCGAGAGCGCGGCCGCCAAGGCCGTCGCCGGGCTCGAGCAGCGGCTCGCCACCGTGCAGTCCGAGCTCGCGACCGCCCAGATCCGGCTCGCCGGGACCCAGAAGCGACTGAAGGCAGCGCGCGCCCGGGCCACGCGTCTCGAACGCCGCTCCGACGAGGCCCGGAACGCGCTCGCCACGCTCCTGCGCGCCCGGTACATGGGCGACCCGCCCGACCTGGTCACCGTCGTTCTTAAGGCCGACGGCTTCAACGCGCTGCTCGAGGACCTGAGCTTCGCCCGCCGGGTGCAGGACCGCGACGAGGACCTGCTTCAGGAGATCCGCGTGGCCCGCCGAGAGGCGATCGGCCAGCGGGCCACGCTCGACGACCTCGTCCCGGAGCAGCGGGAGGAGGCCGCGGCCGTCACGCGCCGGCGGGACGCCGTGGCGACCATCCGCGCAGCGGCAGAACGCCGGCGGACCGTACTCGCCCAGGCGCGTGCCGCCCGTCTCGCGCTCCTTGACGGCGTCCGGGCCGACCGCCAGCGCTCGGAGGCCACCCTGAGCAAGCTGCAACGCGAGCGGCGGGCGGCCGAGCGGCGAGCGGCCCTACGCGCCCTGAAGTCCCTGGAGGCCGAGAGCGCCGCCTCGGCGACCAAGGTCGGGCCGGGCGGTCCCTGGGCGATCCCGTACGCGATCGTCGAGTGCGAGTCCGGCGGGCAGAACGTCCCGCCGAACTCGGCCACCGCGTCGGGCTACTACCAGTTCATCGACTCCACCTGGGCCGGGCTCGGCGGCTCGACCAAGCACGCCTACCAGGCCCCGAAGGCCGAGCAGGACCGGCTGGCGGCCCGGCTCTGGAACAACGGAGCCGGGGCTGCGAACTGGGACTGCGCCGCCATCGTCGGCCTGCTCTGAGCGCGGCCTACTTCGACGCGGCCTTCCGGTACCGCGAGACCGCAAGCGGCGCCGCGATCGCGAAGATCACGAAGGACCACACCACCGCGCCCCAGACCGCGTTCCCGGCGGGGCCGCCGACCCACAGATGCCGCATCGCGTCGACGGTGATCGTGAACGGATTGACGTCGGCGACCGTCTGCAGCACCGAGGGCATCGACTCCACCGGCACGAAGGCCGAGGAGATGAACGTCAGCGGGAAGACCGCGATGAAGCCGACGGAGTTGGCCGCCTCCGGTGAGGAGACCAGCAGGCCGATCAGCGCGAACACCCACGAGAACGCGTAGCCGAAGAGAAGCAGGATCCCGACCCCGGCAATGATGTTCTGAAGTGGGGCGTCGAACGAGAATCCGATGATCAGGCCCGTCACAACGAGCACCGCGATCGACAGGAGGTTCGTGACGATGTCGGCACTCGTCCGGCCGGCGAGCACCGCGGAGCGGGCCATCGGCAGCGAGCGGAACCGGTCCACCAGGCCCTTGTTCATGTCCTCGGCCAGGCCGAGCGCGGTCAGGAATCCGCCGAAGGCGATGTTCTGGACGATGATCCCGGGGAGTAGGAAGTCCTTGTAGTTGTCGAAGCCGGGCGTCTGGATCGCCCCGCCGAAGACGTAGACGAACAGCAGCACGAACATCACCGGCTGCACCGTCACGGCCAGCAGCAGGTCGGGCGAGCGCGGCAGGCGGACCAGGTTGCGCTCGGCGATGATCAGCATGTCGGAGAGGATGCGGGGCATCAGGCGGTGGCCTCCTCGGGCTCGGTGGCTTCGGCCGCGTGGCCGGTCAGGGTCAGGAACACGTCGTCGAGCGTGGGGCGGCGCAGCTCGAGGTCCTCGACGTCGAGGCCCGCCTCGCCGAGCCGCTTGACGGCCTCGACGAGCGTGCCGCCGCGCTGGCGCACCTGCAGGCGTACGACGCCGTCCTCGCTCACGGGCCGCTCGTCCGACATCGGCAGGAGCGCCTCGATCGCCGCGTCGCTGTCGGCGCCTTCGGCCAACGTCACCTCGAGCCGCTCACCGCCGACGCGGTCCTTCAGCTCGTCCGAGGTGCCCTCGGCGATCAGCCTGCCGTGGTCGATGACCGCGATGCTGTCGGCCAGGCGGTCGGCCTCGTCGAGGTACTGCGTGGTCAGGAGCACCGTGGTGCCCGCCGCCTTCAGGGTCTCGACGGTGGCCCAGAGGTCGAGCCGGCTGCGCGGGTCGAGGCCCGTCGTCGGCTCGTCGAGGAAGAGCACCTCCGGCTTGGCGACGAGGGCCGCGGCGAGGTCGAGCCGTCGCCGCATGCCGCCCGAGTAGGTGCTTGCCGGGCGCCCGGCGGCCTCGACGAGGTCGAACTCCTCGAGCAGCTCCTGGCCGCGGGCCTTGGCCGCGCCGCGCGTCATCCCGTACAGCCTCCCGACCATCGTCAGGTTCTCGGCGCCCGTCAGGTTCTCGTCGACCGCGGCGTACTGCCCGGCCAGGCCGATCCGCGAGCGCAGCTCGGTCGCCTGCTCGACGGCGTCGAGCCCGGCGACCTCGACGCGGCCGGCGTCCGGGGTCATCAGCGTCGTGAGCATCCGCACGACGGTGGTCTTCCCCGCGCCGTTCGGGCCGAGCAGGCCGAGCACCGTCCCGGCGGGGACCTCGAAGTCGACCCCGTCGACGGCCCGGAGGTCCCCGAACGACTTCATGAGGCCCTGGACGCGGATGGCGGGCGGTTTGTCCGTGGTCATGTCGCTCATCATCAGGGGTGTCTAGGTCCGTTTCTGTCCGCAATAGGTGGGAGGGTCTCCGGAACCTTATGACGACCTCGGCGCGACTGCTCAAGCTCCTCTCCCTCCTGCAGACCCGACGCGACTGGTCCGGCGAGGAGCTGGCCGATCGCCTCGAGGTCAGCGGGCGCACCATCCGCCGCGACGTCGAGCGGCTGCGCGAGCTCGGCTACCCGGTCGACGCGCTGAGCGGACCCGCGGGGGGCTACCGGCTCGAGGCCGGGACCGCGATGCCGCCGCTGCTGCTCGACGA
>JACDAP010000364.1 GCA_013695395.1 Solirubrobacterales bacterium | reverse complement strand
GGACGAGGAGCGCGCCGACGAGTTCGTCCGGCGCACCCTCGGCGAGCTGGCGACGGCGCCCGTGGAGCTGCGGGAGACGCTGCGCACCTACCTGCGCGAGGACTGCAACGCCACGAGGACCGCGCGGGTGCTCTTCGCCCATCGCAACACCGTGCTCGGCCGGCTCGCGCGGGCCGACGAGCTGCTGCCCGCCCCGCTGGCCGGCCGCGGCCTCCAGGTCGGCCTGGCGCTCGAGATCGTCCACTGGCTGGGCCCGGACTGAACGGCGGCGCCGGTCAGACGAACACACCGAACGGACGCTCACCGCGGACTCCGGCACGAGACGGTCAGTCGCTGCCGAGCGCGACCGTCGCGGCGAGGACGGTGGCGGGATCCTCGAGCGCGTCCCCGTAGACCTCACGCAGCTGCCCCATCCGGTACCGGACGGTCTGCGGATGGACGAAGAGCGCGGCCGCCACCTCCTCGCGCCGCCCCTGGTGGAGCAGCCAGGCCCTGAGGGTCTGCGTGAGCTTCGCAGCGGCCGAGGGCCGCAGTCCGGAGAGGGGGGCGAGCACCTGCGCGCGCAGGTCGGCGAGCGCCTCCGGATCGGAACCGATCACGAGTTCGGCCAGCAGCTCGTCGCTGTCGAGAACGCCGTCCGTGGCCTCGGGGCGGAGCCGGCGGACCCGGAGGGCCCGCTCGTAGGAGCGGCCGACCTGCGTCCACGGCCGCTCGGGCCCGAGCACCGCCTGGCGGTCGGCCAGGCTGCGCTTCAGCCCAACCCGCACCGTCGCCCCGCCCGCCGGCACGAGCAGCAGCACCGTCTCGTCGTCGCCCTCGGCGCCGGGAAGCTCGTCGGTCAGCAAAAGTGAGCGAGCGTCGATGACCGCGCGGATGCCGCGGGCCCGGGCGCTCGGCAGCAGCACCGCGCACAACGTCTGAGGCGGTACCCAGCCGGCGGTCTCCGCGCTTGCCTGGAGCACGTCGGCGGGGGCGCCGGCGAGCAGGCGACGCGTCAGGCGCTCCAGGGCGCGCTGATGGGCGCGGTCGCCGGTCGCGAGCTCCTGGGCGTGCCCCGAGACGCTCGCGGCGGAGAGCTCGTCGATGTAGGCGAAGGAGAGCTCGGCGAACTGGATCAGCGTCGTGGTCGGCACGCCCGCCTCGACGGCGACACGGGCCATCTCACGCCAGGCGACACGCGCGCCGACGCGGTAGGCGGCCAGCAGCGCATCGACGCCGCGTCCCTCGCGTGCCTCTCCTCCGCCCAGAGCATGGGCGGCGTCGAGGGCCGGCTGCAGCGGCGCGCTCGGATCCGACCCGCGGGTCCCGGAGGCGACGTTCAGGAAGGCGCGGAGCGCGATCTCGACCGCCTCGTCGATCGGCGCCCCGAGGCTCTCGCGCAGGACGCTGTAGCCGGGGACCTCGACGAGGATCGCGGCCGCCGTCTCCTTCGCGACCGCTGGCAGCCCAGTACGAAGTGCTGCCATCACCGGGGCCGTCAGCTGGAGTGGGTCCACAGGGTGATTCTACTCTCTGTGAACAAGAAAGGCACTGAAGTTCACCGAGATTCGTCAAGAGAATGCCCTCGCAGTCAATCAGTCTTGGTGCATGCCGACGACCGTACTCCGCCCGGGCCGCACCTCCCGCGCTCCGCTCACCGCCCTCCGTGAGGGCGCCGTGAAGCTCGCCGAGCTCGTCGCCACCCCGCTGGTGCCCGCCGACTACCTCGACATGGTCAGCCCGCTGCGGGCGAGCGCGGACCTGTGCGGACGGATCGTCGAGGTTCGGCGCGAGACCGCAGACGCAGCGACCGTGGTGCTCGAGCCGAGCGGCGCCTGGCGAGGCCACGAGCCCGGCCAGTACGTCCGGATCGGGGTCGACGTCGACGGGGTCCGGCTCTGGCGCGCCTACTCGCTGACCTCCCCCGCCGACGCTCGCGACGGCCGCATCAAGATCACCGTGAAGGCGATCCCCGACGGTGTCGTCAGCAACCACCTCGTCCGCCACGCCCGCCCCGGCACCATCGTCCAGCTCGATCAGGCCCAGGGCGACTTCACGCTCCGCGGGACCGCTCCTGCCAAGGCGCTCTTCGTCACCGCCGGCAGCGGGATCACGCCGGTGATGGGGATGCTCCGCAGCCACGGCGCGCGGCTCGAGGACGTCGTCCTCGTCCACTCGGCGCCCACGCCGCGCGACGTGATCTTCGGCGCCGAGCTCCGCGGGCTCGCCTCCACCGGGCGGATCCGCCTGGTCGAGCAGCACACCGACTCGGGCGGCATGCTCGACGCCGCCGGGCTCGCGGAGCTCGTCCCGGATCTCGCCGAGCGCGAGACCTGGGCCTGCGGGCCTGCGGGCATGCTCGACGCGATCGAGCAGCACTTCGCCGACCACGGCTTCCCCGAGCGCCTGCACACCGAGCGCTTCCGAGCCGCCGTCACGGTCGCCGGCGACGGCGGCACCGTGACGTTCTCAGGCGCGAGCACCACGGTCGAGGCCGACGGCGCGAGCACGCTGCTCGACGTCGGCGAGGCCGCCGGCGTCCTGATGCCCTCCGGGTGCCGCATGGGGATCTGCTTCGGCTGCGTCGCGCCGCTCCGCGAAGGCACCGTCCGCGACCTGCGCACCGGCGAGCTCACGACCGCTGCGCCGGGCGACGACGTCCGCATCCAGACCTGCATCTCAGCCGCCGCCGGCGCCTGCGACATCGACCTTTAAGGAATCACATGACCACGATCCAGAAGAAGCCCGAGAACCCCATCGCGCACCTCAGCCGACAGGACATCGAGGACATCGGCGAGCAGCTCGACGCCATCCGCGCATCGGTCATCGACAGCCGCGGGGAGGAGGACGCCGCGTACATCCGCAAGGTCATCGACGCCCAGCGCTCGCTCGAGCTCGCCAGCCGCGCGGTGCTCCTCGCCTCGCTCTTCCCGCCGGCCTGGCTGGCCGGAACCGCGGGGCTCTCCGTCGCGAAGATCCTCGAGAACATGGAGATCGGGCACAACGTCATGCACGGCCAGTGGGACTGGATGCGCGACCCGAAGATCCACTCCACGAGCTGGGAGTGGGACAACGCCTCGCCGGCCGAGCTGTGGAAGCACTCGCACAACGAGCTGCACCACACCTACACGAACGTCGTCGGCAAGGACAACGATCTCGGCTACGGGATCATGCGCGTCGACGAGGAGCAGCGCTGGATGCCGTTCTACCTCGGCCAGCCGCTCTGGAACCTGATCAACGCGTGCTTCTTCGAGTACGGGATCGCCGCGTACGACCTCGAGCTCGGCAAGAACTGGTCCACCCGCAAGGAGAACCCGGAGTTCCAGCGCCAGGCTGCGGAGGTCCTCAAGAAGATCCGGGCCCAGGCGACCAAGGACTACCTCGTCCACCCGGTGCTGTCCGGCATCTCCGCCCCGACCACCTTGGCCGCCAACCTCACGGCGAACCTCGTCCGCAACCTGTGGACGCACTCGGTGATCATCTGCGGCCACTTCCCGGAGGGCGTCGAGACCTTCGAGAAGGCCTCGATCGAGGGCGAGACCCGCGGCGACTGGTACGTGCGCCAGATGCTCGGCGCGGCCAACATCACCGGCAGCCCGTTCATGCACCTGATGACCGGGAACCTCTCGTTCCAGATCGAGCACCACCTCTTCCCCGATCTCCCGAGCAACCGCTACGCGGAGATCGCCCCGCAGGTCAGGGCGATCTTCGACCGCTACGACCTCCGCTACGCCGAGGGCTCGCTCCCCAGGCAGGTCGCCTCCGCGTGGAAGAAGGTCGTGCGGCTCTCGCTGCCCAACAACTTCTTGAAGCGGGCCGCCTCCGCGCGCACGCCGGCCGCCGCCGTCGCGACCGTCACCGAGCTCTTCGCGCCCGCGCCGCGGGTTGGGCGCGGCGAGGAACGCCAGGCCGCCTAGCTATTCCGTCGCTCCGTGCGCGGAGAGCTTCTGGATGCGCTCGTCGATCCGGCGGGCGGTGTCGTTGTCGTGCGGAGGCGCGGCGGCCAGTTCCCGAGACGCCGCTGCGGCGCGGCGGAGCAGGTCCTCGACGGTTTCGGTGACGAACGCCGGCCGGAGATGGGCGTCGGTGGCCAACCGCGTCCAGGCGCCGACGTCCACCTCGTGGAGCTGGCGTGCGCCACCGATGCTCATCGCGAGCCGGACGGTGAGCTCCGGGTAGAGCACGGTGCTGACCACGTCGTAGAGGGGCGCGAGCGTCGGTCCGCTTGGGCCGTAGAGCAGCGAGTAGTTCTTGCCGTGGGCGTCGCAGTTGCCGACGATCCAGTTGAAGGCCAACGCTCCCAGGAAGCTCGGCAGCTCCCGGGCGGGGACCCGGGTACATGCGCGGAGGAGCTGCGTGCACTGCACGACCGTCGGGCCGCCTTCCTGCTGGTACTTCTTGTCCGCCGCGATGCCGAGCGCTTGGCAGAAGTCTTCCTGGTGAAGACGTCGGATCGGGTCCGCCCTCAGCTCACGGTCGTAGCGCTCGACGATCACGTAGGGGTTGCCGGTGACCGTGACCGTCTTGCGGATCGGCGCGACGACCAGGTCGCACGCACGCGCGAGTTCCATGCAGAACGCTTCGTTGTCGACCAGACCGGGGAAGCGTTCGGGTTCGGGCTTGAGGATGTGCGTCGTCGGGGCGGCGGTGTTCGTCGGCAGTGCCATCCGTCCGTCCCGGCGGAGGATGACCGGAACCTTCGGCTGTGCGCCCGCGAGAGAGAGACGGACGCCTCCCTCGGCGTCGGCCGCCAACGGTCGTTGAGGGAGGCCGCCGAGCAGGGCGTCGAGCTGCTCGTCGTCGAGCGGCGTCGTGGTCGGTTCAGTCGGCGGCGCGACGCCGTCGGGCAGCAGGCTGACGGCACCGGCGACGTCGCCGCCGACTTCCTCCAGCAGCCCGAAGTCGTTGCCTTCGGAGAGCCCCAGGTTGCGGGCGAGAGCGCCGCGCACGTCTCCCTCCGGCAGGAGGCCGCCGAACACCGCACGCGTGACGCGGTGGCCGTGTGCGGTGTCCTGGAGCGGCAGAGCCTGCGAGACCGGCGGTCCGCCGTAGCCGGGGGCGTACCGGAACTGCAGGTTCCCGTTCGACTTGCGGAGCACCTCGCCGACCCGGGCGCCGGCCCTCCAGACGACTAGGCGGCTCATCCGTCACGCTCCCGCAGCTCGATGTCCAGGCCGAGCGCCTCGGCGACCCTGAGCGCGATGCCCAGCTGCACCGAAGGCTTCCCGCGCTCGAGCTCACCGACGACGCGTCGGTTGACGCCGACGACGTCGGCGAGGGCACTCTGGCTGAGCCCCAGCTGGGTGCGCCGGTCACGGACTCGCTCACCGAACATGGTTGACGAATGCGACGACATGGTACCGAACGGTAACTATAGCGCATATTCCCGATATCTGACACCGTTCGGTATCAGGCGGGCTCGTTTGGATCATCTGTTACCGATCGGTACCGCACGCTGCATAGACCTTCAGACCCCCAGCAGACTCACAGGAACACCCGCGAGACTGTCGGCCGTGAGCACCGCCACCGGGCCCCGCATCCTCGTCGTCGACGACGAGCCGAACATCGTCGAGGTCGTCTCGATGGCCCTGCGCTACCAGGGCTTCGAGGTCGCCACGGCTGCCAACGGGGCCGAGGCGCACGCGCAGGTCGAGGCGTTCCGCCCGCAGCTGCTCGTGCTCGACGTGATGCTCCCGGACACGACGGGCTTCGAGATCGCCGAACGGCTCGGGGCCCAGCGCAGCTCGATCCCGATCATCTTCCTCACCGCGCGTGACGCCCAGGAGGACAAGCTGCGCGGCCTGACCACCGGCGGCGACGACTACATGACCAAGCCGTTCAGCCTCGAGGAGCTCGTCGCCCGGATCCGCACGATCCTGCGCCGGACGGGCCAGGGGAGCGACGAGTCGAACCGGATGGTCTTCGAGGACCTCGAGCTCGACGACGACACCCGGGAGGTGCTCCGGGCCGGGCAGCCGATCGACCTGACCGCGACCGAGTACCGGCTGCTGCGCTACCTCCTCTCGAACCCGCGCCGGGTGCTCACCCGCGCGCAGATCCTCGACCACGTCTGGGAGTACGACTTCGGCGGGGACGCCCGCGTGCTCGAGACCTACATCTCCTACCTGCGCAAGAAGCTCGACGCGCACGGTCCGGGCCTCATCCACACCGTGCGCGGGGTCGGGTACGCACTGCGAGCGCCGCGGTGACGCTCCGGCTCCGCCTGGTCCTCACGCTCGTCGCCTTGGCCGCGGGCGGGCTGCTCGTGCTCGGCGCGGTCACCTACGCGAGCCAGCGCTCCTTCCAGCTCGACCGCATCGACGAGCAGACCCGGGCGGCCGCGCCCGCGCTCGGCTTCCAGC
>JACDAP010000363.1 GCA_013695395.1 Solirubrobacterales bacterium | reverse complement strand
GGCGCAGCGCCCCGGGCGGAGGGCACCGAGAGAGGCGCGGCCGCCGGTGCCGGGGCCGAAGCGCCCGTTACAGCGGCCATGGCCGCCGCCGCGGCGGCGACCGTCGTCCGAAGCCTTGCCTCCCGCGCCCGCTTCATGGCGCGTACCTTTGCAGGCGCACGTCGCCGCGCCACTTTCTTGGCGCGTACGCGTTCATTGACCCGCGCGCGAATGCAGGTCGGCGTCTGCGACTTGCTGCGGGCGCAGGCGCGCTCCCGGGCCCGCGAGCGCGCCACCGTGGCGCAGCGCCGTTTAGCGGCCTTGCTCGTCGTGCACGACGAGGACATGGATGTCGTCTTGTCCTCGGCGGAGGCGGTGTGTCCGCCGACCCCCGCTGCGAGGAGCGCCGAGAGCAAGGCGAGGACGGCGAGAAGACGGACTGAGCGGGCGGAGAACGGGAGTCGAAGCACTGGGTCTCGCTATCGGCACGTTTCGCATCTGCCCTTACACCCGGTTCTGGGTCACCTGCCGTCGGCGGACCCGTAGCATCCGCCGCATGGACCGAACCGTGCCAGCCGATCCCCCCGGCGGGGGCGCCCGGTTCGACCCGAGCGGTGGGGAGGGCCTGCGACGCCGCGCAGCCCGCGGGACGATCATCAACGCGGCCTTCCTCGTCTTGCTGAACGTGATCGGCTTCCTCAAGGGGTTCTCTGTCGCCGCCTTCCTGACCGTCGAGGATTACGCCGTCTGGGGCCTGCTCGTGGTCTCCCTGGCGACCCTGCTGTTCCTGGTCCAGGTCGGGATCGATGACAAGTACATCCAACAGGACGAGGAGGACCAAGAGGAGGCTTTCCAGCTCGCCTTCACGCTCCAGTGCCTGCTCTGCGGGAGCTTCATGGTGGTGATCGCCCTGGGGATGCCCCTGTACGCCCTGGCCTACGGCACCTGGGAGGTTCTCCTCCCCGGCTACGCCCTGACCTTGGCGCTTCCCGCGGTGGCCTTTCAGTCCCCGGTCTGGACCTTCTATCGGCGGATGGAGTACCTGCAGCAGCGCAAGCTCCAGGCCTGGGATCCGCTCGTGAGCCTCGTGGTCACGATCGCCCTCGCCGCCGCGGGGTTCGGCTACTGGGCGCTCGTCCTCGGCGTGGTGGCCGGCTCGTGGGCGGCGGCCGCGGTCGCCGTCCGGGCGTGTCCGTACCCGATGCGGCTGCGCTGGAAGGCTGGCACGCTCGCCGAGTACAGGCACTTCTCGCTTCCGCTCTTCCTCGGCTCAGCCAGCGGCGTGCTCGTCGCGCAGGTTCCGGTGCTCATCGCCCAGCGCACACTCGGGCTGGCCGCGGTCGGCGTGATCGCCCTGGCCAGCACGATCTCGGCCTACGCCAATCGCGTCGACGAGATCGTCACCGACACGATCTACCCTGCGGTCTGCGCGGTGAAGGATCGCCGCGAGCTGCTGCGGGAGTCATTCATGAAGTCGAACCGCCTGGCGCTGCTGTGGGCGGTGCCGACCGGCGCGGGCCTCGTGCTCTTCGCGCCCGACCTCGTGACGTTCCTCCTCGGGGAGCGCTGGCGCGAGGCCGTCTTCGCCATCCAGGTCTTCGGCGCGGTCGCGGCCTTCAACCAGATCGGCTTCAACTGGACGGCGTTCCTGCGCGCCCTGGGAACCACCGGGCCGGTGGCCCGGGCGGGCGCGGTGATGCTCGCGGGCGTCGCCGCCTTCGCGATCCCGGGCCTGCTGCTCGACGGCGTCGACGGCTATTCGCTCGGGATGGCCGCGGCAGTGATCGGCCTGGTGGCCTACCGGCTGCGGTACCTGGGCGAGCTGTTCGGGCTCGGCGGGGTGATCCGGAACAGCGCGCTCGGGGCAATACCGACCGTGCCGGGCATCGCGGCGGTGCTGCTGCTGCGGGCCACCGAGGACGGCCCACGCGGTGAGGCCGACGCCCTCCTGGAGCTCGCGCTCCTGCTGATCGTCACCGTGCTGACCACGCTGGTCTCCGAGCGCGCCCTGCTGAGGGAGCTGCGTGGGTATCTGAGCAAGGCGTCGGCTGCCCAGCCGGCGTGAGCCGCTCGAGTGCTAGCGGCGCAGGCCCACGCAGCAGTACTGGGTGCCCTCGCCGGTGACCCGCTCCACGGTGAGCTCCGCCTGCGCGCAGGCCTCCTTCAGCTCGTCGAGTTCGACCGCGGAGCCGCGCCAGGCCGGATCCTCGCTGCCCTGGGGCCGGCGCTTCAGGGCGACCTCGGCGCGCTCCCGCAGGCTCAGGCCGCGCGGCTCGTGGATGCTCGCGTCGTTGGAGATCTGGAACGCCGCCCATCCTCCCGGCCGCAGGACCCGCCCCATCTCACGCACGTACCCGAGCGTGATCTGCGGATCGGGGATGTGCTGGAAGACGACGTGGGAGACCACGGCGTCCGCGGAGGCGTCGGCGACTCCGGCGAGGCTCGCACCGTCCCCGTGCACCCAAGTCACCCCGTCGAGGTGGGCGTTCAGCTCGCGCGCCTGGGCGAGCATCTCCGCCGAGACGTCCACTGCGATCACACGCGCGCCGCGGGCGACGAGCGCCCGGGTCAGTCGTCCGAGGCCGCACCCGATCTCCACCACCGTCTCGCCCTCGGCGGGCGCGACCGCGAGCGAGCCCAGCAATCCGTCGAGGTCCGTGCGGCCCTCGGCCCAGAAGGCCTCGACGTCCGGGTTGCGGTACTCGAGCCGGTTGTCGACGAAGAAGAAGGCATCCTCCCTGGCCCGCGCGTCCCAGAACTCGCCCATGTGCGTCCGCTCGGCCATGGCGGGAGGTTACCTGCGCGCCGGCGGATAGGCTGGCGCGCCGTGAGCCTCCGGACGCTGCTCGACGAGCCCGTCGCCCGCGTCGCACTTCGCGGCCGGGTGCTGGCCCCCTGGCGCCGACGGCGCTTCCACGCCTTCGGCGCGGGCTCGGTGATCCACCGGCCGCTGGCCATCTACGCGCCGTGGCAGATCAGCGTCGGCCGCAGCGTGCTGGTGCTCCACGGCGCCTGGCTGTCGGTGGAGCGCCCGGCGTGGGAGGAGCCCGGTCCCGCCCTGCGGCTCGGGGACTTCGTCGCGGTTCGCCCGTACTGCACGATCTCCGCAGCGCTCTCGGTGACGATCGAGGATCACGTGGTCCTCTCGGCCTACTCCACCGTGATCGACTGCAACCACACGCAGGTCCAGGGAACCCCGAACGTGCTCTGGACCCCGCTCGAGTCGGCGCCGGTGCGGATCGGCACCGGGACCTGGGTGGGCGAGCGCTGCGCGATCCTCGCGGGGGCGGACATCGGGCGTCAGTGCATCATCGGGGCCAACTCGGTGGTGACCGGGCGGATCCCGGACCACTGCGTCGCGGTCGGCGCCCCGGCGCGGGTCGTGCGTCGCCTGCCGGGGTTCGACGAGCAGGCTGCTGAGCCTGAACCCACCGACGCGGTCTGAGCCCCGCCTCACCCCCGTCGCGCGCGGTGGGCGACGAGCGCCGCGGCCGGCTCGAGCCCGGTCCGGTGCATCGCCAGGTAGCG
>JACDAP010000357.1 GCA_013695395.1 Solirubrobacterales bacterium | reverse complement strand
GGGCTCGATGTATTACTATTTCGACGCCAAGGACGACCTTTACGCGCACGTCATGCGCGTCGAGCTCGAACGCTTGCTCGAGTCTGCGGGGCCGTTTCCCGTTCCCAGCGCAAGAGACCCCGACGCGTTCTGGTCGACGCTGGCGGACGACTACGTTCGCATCATGAGCGCGCTCATCGGGTCACCGCAGCTGGCCGCGCTCGCCCGAGATTGGCTCGTGGCGGGGTGTCGCTTGAGCTGGCCGAGGAGCGCGTCGGAGCTCGGGTCGAGCAGGACGACGGCGACGGGCGAGAGCTCGCGGGCGAGCGCCAGCGCCGTCGGGGCACGACGCGCCACCAGGCCGCGGGCGCCGCGATCGCGTACGGCCACGAGGGCGTCCCGGCAGCGCTCAGCGTCGTGGCCGACGATCAGGACCGGCCGCTCACCCTCGTCGAGGTCGGCGCGGTCGTCGGCGATTCCGTCGTCGACCCGCAGCGGTCCGTCGAGGGGTGCCCCGCCGGGGGGTGCCTCGCGGACCGGAGACACGGCGACGGGGACGGGTGTCGGCTCGGCGCTCAGCGGGAGCAGCAGGGTGAAGGTGGAGCCGGCCTCGCCCGGGGACGAGCTCGCGTGCAGCTCCCCGCCGAGCAGCGCGGCGATCTCCCGCGAGATCGACAGGCCGAGGCCGGTCCCGCCGTACTTGCGCGAGGTCGTGCCGTCCGCCTGCTGGAAGGCCTCGAAGATGAGCTCGAGCTTGCCCTCCGCGATACCGACGCCGGTGTCGTGGACCGCGAAGGCGATCGCCTGGTCGTCGGCCCGTTGCACCGTGAGCGTCACCGCACCCTCCGCGGTGAACTTGAACGCGTTCGAGAGCAGGTTGCGGAGCACCTGGGTGAGCCGCTGCTCGTCGCTGACGAACGCCTCCGGCAGCGCGGGATCGAGCTCGATCAGGAAGCTGAGGCCCTGCTGCTCGGCCACCGGCCGGAACGCGCGGTCGATGTCGGCGCGTAGCCGCTCGAGCGGGATCGGGGCGAGGACGACGTCCATCTTGCCCGCCTCGACCTTCGACAGGTCGAGGATGTCGGTGATGAGGGCGAGCAGGTCGTTGCCCGAGGCGTGAATCGTCTCGGCGAACTCGACCTGCGCGGGCAGCAGCGTCTCCTCCTGATTCTGGGCCAGCAGCCGGCTCAGGATCAGCAGCGAGTTCAGCGGGGTGCGCAGCTCGTGGCTCATGTTGGCCAGGAACTCCGACTTGTAGCGGGAGGAGAGCGCGAGCTGGGAGGCCTTCTCCTCGAGGCCCACGCGGGCGAGCTCGATCTCCGCGTTCTTGAGCTCGATGTCCCGGTTCTGCGCCGAGAGCAGCACCGCCTTGTCCTGGAGCTCGTCGTTGGTCTGCCGGAGCTCCTCGGACTGCTGCTGCAGCTCGGTGGTGAGGGCCTGGGACTGGGTGAGCAGCTCCTCGGTGCGCATGTTCGCGCGGATCGTGTTGATCACGATCGCGAGCGTCTCGGTGAGCTGCTCGAGGAACGCGTGGTGGACCTCGGTGAAGGCGCGGAAGGAGGCGAGCTCGAGCACGCCGAGCACTTCGCCCTCGAAGACGATCGGGGTCACGAGCAGGGTGGAGGGACCGGCCTGGCCGAGTCCCGATCCGACGCTCACGTACCCCGCGGGCACGTCGTCGAGCAGGATCGTGGAGGCGTCGAGCGCCGCCTGCCCGACGAGGCCCTCGCCGAGACGCAACGCACCCTCGCCCGGCCGGGCCCTGAACCCGTAGCCCGCGCAGGGCCGCAGCTCGATCTCCTGCTCGCCGCGCTCGGCCAGGAAGAGCGCGCCGTACTGGGCGGAGACCACGGGGGTCACCTCGTTCATGATCAGCTGCGTGACCTGGGCGAGGTCGCGCTGGCCCTGCAGGAGCGCGGAGATCCGGGCCAGGTTGGTCTTCAGCCAGTCCTGCTCCGCGTTCAGGCGCGTGGTCTCCCGGAGGTTCTCGATCATCTGGTTGATGTTGTCCGAGAGCTCGGCGACCTCGCCCTGGGCGTCGACGGTGATCGTCCGGGTCAGGTCACCCTGGGTGACCGCGGTGGAGACCTGGGCGATCGCACGCACCTGCGTGGTGAGGTTCGCCGCGAGCTGGTTGACGTTCTCGGTCAGCTGCTTCCAGGTGCCCGAGACGCCCTCGACCCGGGCTTGGCCGCCGAGGATCCCCTCGGTGCCGACCTCGCGCGCGACGCGGGTGACCTCGTCGGCGAAGGAGCGCAGCTGCTGGACCATCGTGTTGATCGTCGAGGTGAGCTCGAGGATCTCGCCCTTCGCGTCGACCGTGATCGACTGGGAGAGGTCGCCGCCTGCCACCGCGGTCGTCACCAGCGCGATGCCGCGGACCTGATCGGTCAGATTGGCGGCCATGGAGTTGACGTTCTCGGTGAGGTCCTTCCAGGTGCCGGCGACGCCGGGGACCTGGGCCTGCCCGCCGAGCTGGCCCTCGGTGCCGACCTCGCGCGCGACGCGGGTGACCTCGTCGGCGAAGGAGCGCAGCTGGTCGACCATCGTGTTGATGGTGTCCTTGAGCTCACGGACCTCGCCGCGCACGTCCACGGTGATCTTCTGGGAGAGGTCGCCCTGGGCCACGGCGGTGGTGACGTCGGCGATGTTGCGGACCTGGCCGGTGAGGTTGGCGGCCATCGAGTTGACGTTCTCGGTGAGGTCCTTCCACGTGCCGGCGACGCCCGGGACCTTCGCCTGACCGCCGAGCTGGCCCTCGGTGCCGACCTCACGCGCCACGCGGGTCACCTCGTCCGCGAAGGCGGAGAGCTGGGTGACCATGGTGTTGATCGTGTCGGCCAGGGCGGCGACCTCACCCTTGGCCTCGACGGTGATCTTCTGGGAGAGGTCGCCCTGCGCGACCGCGGTGGTGACGTGGGCGATCCCGCGGACCTGATCGGTCAGGTTCGAGGCCATGACGTTGACGTTCTCGGTGAGGTCCTTCCAGGTGCCGGCGACGCCCGGGACCTGGGCCTGGCCGCCGAGCTGGCCCTCGGTGCCGACCTCGCGGGCCACGCGGGTGACCTCGGCCGCGAAGGCGGAGAGCTGCGTGACCGTGGTGTTGATCGTCTCTGCGAGGGCGGCGACCTCGCCCTTGGCCTCGACGGCGATCGTCTCGGAGAGGTCCCCCTGGGCCACCGCGGTCGTGACGAGCGCGATGCCGCGGACCTGGTCGGTCAGGTTGCGCGCCATGACGTTCACGTTGTCGGTGAGGTCCTTCCACGTGCCGGCGACGCCGGGGACTTGGGCCTGACCGCCGAGCTGGCCCTCGGTGCCGACCTCGCGGGCGACCCTTGTGACTTCCGAGGTGAAGGCGGAGAGCTGGTCGACCATGGCGTTGACCGTCGTGCCGATGCGGGCGAACTCGCCCTTGAGCGGCTGGCCCTCGATGGTGAGCGCCATCTGCTGCGTGAGGTCGCCCTCGGCGACGGCGGAGATGACGCGGGCGACCTCGGTGGTCGGTCGGACGAGGTCGTCCACCAGGCCGTTGACCGCGCCGAGCGTGTCGGCCCACTGCCCCTGGACCTCCCCGAGCGCGGCCCGCTCGGTCATCCGTCCGTCGCGCCCGATGACGCGGGCGAGCCGGTCGAGCTCGGCCGTGAGCTGGGTGTTCCGGTCGACCAGGGCGTTGTAGGCCCGCTCGGCCTCGCCGGCCGGTCCCTTGCGGCGGCCCGGCAGGCGGACGGAGAAGTCCCCGTCGGCGGCGGTGGCCAGCGCATCACGCAGGCGGGCGAGGCTGCGATCGTCGAGCTCGTCCGCGTCAGGGGCGGACGGTGGGGTCCCGGGGGTGGACGCCGTGTCGGCGGCCTGCGATGCCATGGTCGGGCGCTCTCCTCAGGTGGTCGCGGACGCAGGCCAGAGGCTACCGAGCAGCGCGCAACCGCCCGTTCCCTCGAGCAGTGTCCGCCATGTGACGGACGTGGCCGGTTAGCTCGGGGTCGGGTGCGGAGAACCTCCGACACATGACCACTTCCGCCGACAAGGTCCTTCAGTACCTGGAGGAGATCCACGCGTTGGAGACGAGCCTCGTCTCGACCCTGAGCGCCCACATCGCCATGACGCCGCGCTCGGTGTACCGCGACCTTCTGGAGCGCCACCGCTACGAGACCCGCGCACAGGTCCAGCGGATCGAGCGGCGGCTGGCCGAGCTCGGGCAGCGGAGCTCGCTCCTGCACGTCGTCTACGGCACCGCGCAGGATGTCGTCGGCCAGGGCGTCGCGCTCGCCATGGCTCCGCTCAGCCTCATCCGCGGCACGGGCGGCGAGGAGAAGCTGCTCAAGAACGCGAAGGACGAGGCTGCCTCCGAGGCGCTCGAGATCGCCTCCTACGATGCGTTGGCGGCCGTGGCCGAGGCGGTGGGCGACGAGAAGACGGCCGTTCTCGCTCGCGAGCACCGCACCCAGGAAGAGGTCTTCCTCGAGGAGCTGCGGGCGCTGATCCCGGGCCTCGCCGAAGCGGTGATCGAGGCAGAGGTCGAGGGGCACCCGCAGTACGACATCGCCACCACCGGCGCGGTCGACGCGGCGCGCGCTGTCGCCGGGAAGGCGAAGGAGGACCCGGGAACGACCGAGACGGTGACCGGCCGGGAGGGCGCCGAGCTCGACGACGAGATCGCGATCGACGAGTACGACACGCTCACCGTCGAGCAGCTCCTGCCGAAGCTGAAGACGCTCTCGGCCGGGGAGCTCGCTGCCGTCGACGGCTACGAGCGCGGCGGCAAGGCGCGCAAGCGGGTCCTCGACCGGACGGCGGCGCTCCGGACGAAGGCCGTCGAGGCGGAGCTCGCCGGGCTCTGAGGCCAGGAGCGGGGCTCAGGCCTCGACGTGCAGCGCGACGATCACCACGTCGTCGCGCAGCGGTCCACCGGCCCGGGCGTGGGCGAGCGTGCGCAGCGCCCCGGCCAGAGCTGTCGCCGAACCGGGTGGACGTCCCCCGAGCATCGCTCCGAGCTCGCGTGCCAGCTCGCCGGCCGCCAGCGGCCGCCGGCGGTCCGCCTCGGTCACGCCGTCGGTGTAGAGAACGATCGCGTCGCCGGGGGAGAGGCTCACCGCGTGCTCGCCCCAGCGCAGGCCGCGGGCGGCGCCGGATCGCCGCCAACGCATCCGGGGCGAAGAGCGCGGCGAGGGACGGCAGCTCGTAGAGCTCCTGCGCGCTGCGCC
>JACDAP010000100.1 GCA_013695395.1 Solirubrobacterales bacterium | reverse complement strand
GGTTGAGGGCGTCCAGGTCGGCGCCCGGGCGGCCGCCCCCGGCCTCCTCGAGCGCGTCGGCGATCCTGGCCCCTGTGGCGAGCGTGTACACCCCGGGCCGCCGGACCCGCCCGGCCACGTGGACGAGGAGCCGGTCGGGGTCCTCGGCCATCTCGACCCCGTCCGTGCCACTCGCCCCGGTGCCGCTGCCCGGCTCAGCTGTAGCGCTTCCGTCGGGCTCCCCGCCGGGCGTGAAGGCCGTCGCGGCGGGTGCGGTTGCGGCCCCCGGATCAGCACGTAGCGCCCGGCCGCCGAGCAGCACGACGAGCACCACGGCCACGAGGTAGACGGCGAACTGCCGGCGGCTGATCTCGCTCACCGGCCGAAGCTACGGCCACCCCGCGTTCCCGATGTGCGCCGCTTCGTGCCGACTCTGCGCAGGATCTCGCGCGGCGCTCCGCGGCGGGCGGTTTCCCGCCGCGGGACGTGCGAGCGTCAGCGCACGACGATGTTCACGAGCTTCCCGGGCACCACGATCACCTTGACGACCTCGCGCCCCTCGAGCTGCGCCTGCGCGTTCGGCGCCGCGCGGGCCATCTCCTCGAGCGCCTCGCGGGTGGCCTCGGTCGGGGCCGGGATCCGGTCGCGCAGCTTGCCGTTGACCTGCACCACCAGCTCGAAGCTGTCGCGCTCGAGGAAGCGCGGGTCCGCGGCCGGCCACGGCTCGTCCCAGACCCGCTCGCCGGTGAGCAGGTGGTAGGCGTCGGCGGCCACGTGGGGAGCGAACCCGAACACCAGCGAGGAGGCGGTGCCGAGGGCGTAGCGGAGCGCCTCCGGGTCGCGGTTGCCCGCCTCGTAGTACTCCTTCGAGCAGGCGTTCACGAGCTTCATGACGTTCGCGATCGCCGCGTTGAACGCGAAGCGGCCGGTCATCGCCCGGGTGACCTCCTCGATCGCGACGTTCGCGGCACGGACGAGCTCGAGCCCCGGCCCGTCCGGCTCGTTCGGCAGCTCGGCGCCCCGGCCGGGTCCCTGCGCCGCCAGCGCCGAGAGGCGCCACAGCTTCGCGAGGAAGTCGGCCACCCCGACGATGTTCTTGTCCGACCAGTCCGCGTCCTTGTCCGGCGGGCCGATGAAGAGGATGTACGCCCGGGTCGTATCCGCGCCGTAGCGCTCGACGATCTCCTGCGGGGAGACGACGTTCCCCCGCGACTTGGACATCTTCGCGCCGTCCCGCGTGATCATCCCCTGGGTGAAAAGCCGCGCGAAGGGCTCCTGCGCGTTCAGGTGGCCGAGGTCGGCGAGCGCCTTGGTGAAGAAACGCGCGTAGAGCAGGTGGAGGATCGCGTGCTCGACGCCGCCGATGTACTGGTCGACCGGCATCCACCGGTTCAGCACCTCGGGATCCCAGGGCGCCTTGTCGTTGTCCGGGTCGGTGTAGCGCAGGAAGTACCAGGACGAGTCGACGAAGGTGTCCATCGTGTCGGTCTCGCGCTTGGCGGCGCCGTCACAGCGCGGACAGGTCGTGTTCACCCAGTCCTCGGCGGCAGCCAGCGGCGACTTGCCCTTCGGGGCGTAGTCCTCGATCTCCGGGAGCTCGACGGGGAGCTGGTCGAGGGGGACCGACACCGTCCCGCAGTCGGGGCAGTGGATGATGGGGATCGGGCAGCCCCAATAGCGCTGACGGGAGAGCAGCCAGTCGCGCAGCCGGTAGTTGGTCGAGGCGTTGCCCTTGCCCTCGCGGTCGAGCCAGACGGTGATCTTCTCGAGCGCGTCGCGGTTGTGCGTCCCGTCGAAGTCGGCGTGGGAGTTGATCAGCGGCCCGTCGCCGGTGTAGGGCAGGCCATCCGCGTCCCCCTCCGGGTCGCGACCCTCGACGACCGGGCGGATCGGCAGATCGTAGGCCTTGGCGAACGCGTAGTCGCGGCCGTCGTGCCCGGGAACCGCCATGATCGCGCCCGTCCCGTACTCCATCAGCACGTAGTCGGCGACGTATATCGGCAGCTGCTCGCCGTTGACCGGGTTGGTCACGTGGCGGCCGAGGAAGACGCCGGTCTTCGGCTTCTCCGCGTCGCCGCGCTCCTCGTTGGACTCGGTGAGCGCGCGGTTGACGTACGCGCGCACCTCCTCCTCCTGGCCCGTTCCGGCGGCGAGCCGCTCGATGTCCGGATGCTCGGGGGCGACCACGAAGAACGTCGCGCCGAAGAGCGTGTCCGGGCGGGTCGTGAAGACGGGGAACTCGGTGTCGAGCGCGTCGCAGCGGAAGGAGACCTCCGCGCCGACCGAGCGGCCGATCCAGTTGCGCTGCATCGTCTTGACGTGCTCGGGCCACTCGATCGTGTCGAGGTCGTCGAGCAGGCGGTCGGCGTAGTCGGTGATTCGGAAGAACCACTGCTCGAGCTGGCGGGCCTCGACCTCGGTGCCGCAGCGCTCGCACTGTCCGTCGACGACCTGCTCGTTGGCCAGCACGGTCGCGTCCTTCGGGCACCAGTTGACGACCGCGTTCTTGCGGTAGGCCAGGCCGTTCTCGTAGAGCTGAAGGAAGATCCACTGCGTCCAGCGGTAGTAGGCCGGGTCGCAGGTCGCGAACTCGCGCGACCAGTCGATCGAGATCCCCCATTCACGGAACTGCTTCTGGAAGGAGGCGATCGCGGCGTTCGTCGCGTCACGAGGCTTCTGGCCGGTCTTGATCGCGTTGTTCTCAGCGGGCAGGCCGAACGCGTCGTAGCCCATCGGGTGCAGAACCCGCCGGCCGGTGCGGCGGTGGAAGTGCGCGACCGCGTCCCCGACCGAATAGACCTTCAGATGCCCGATGTGCGGCTCACCGCTCGGATAAGGGAGCATCTCGAGCACGTAGGACGTCTCCCCCTTGAGCTCCTCGTTGGTGACCTCCCAGGTGCGCTCCTGCGCCCACACGCGCTGCCAGCGGGGCTCGATCTCCTTCGGGTCGTAGCGGGGCTCGGACATGGGCGGGGGAGCATAGAGTCAGCTACGTGGAGTCCTTCGACACGCACCGCGCGGAGGTCCGGCCGGGGGTCGAGCTCGCGTTCTGGCGCGAGGGTGCGGGCGGTGCGCCGCTGCTGCTCCTCCACGGCTGGCCGGAGACCCGGCGCATCTGGAGCCGGAACGTCGCCGCCTTGGCCGCCGCCGGCTTCGAGGTCGTCGTGCCCGACCTGCGCGGCTACGGCGAGACGAGCCTCGCGCCCGACGGCTTCTACGACATCGCCGCCCACGCGCGCGACGTGCACGCGCTCATGGTCGGGCATCTCGGGCATCGCCGGTTCTCCGTCTCGGGCTCGGATCTCGGCGGCGGCGTCGCGATCGACCTCGGGCTGCGATTCGCCGGATGCGTGGGGCAGCAGGTGCTGTTCAACTGTGTCCTCCCGATCCTGCCGGAGACGCCGCCGATCGGCGCTCGGACCCGCCAGGCCTCCGACTACTTCGCCCGTCAGGGCCGGGAGGCCGACGCCCTCGCCGCGGAGCTGCGCACGCCGGAGGAGCGCCGCCGCTACGTCGCGAGCTTCTACACGAGCCGCTTCTGGGGCACCCCCGGCGGGTTCACGCCCGAGGAGGTCGCGTGGATGACCGAGCCGTTCGCGGACGCCGAGAAGCTCCGAGCGGGCTTCGGCAATTACGAGAGCGCGATGGGCCGGATCCCACTCAGCGACACCCCGCGGCTCTTCGAGCCGGTGACGGTTCCGACCCTCGCCCTGTACGGACCCGACGACCACGTGATCTACGAGGACTTCTGCGAGCGCTGCGAGGCGAGCTTCACCGAGCTCGTCGGGCCGTTCGTGGTCCCGCGGGCCGGGCACTTCCTCCAGTGGGAGCGGGCGGAGCTCTTCAACCGGGCGGTGGCCGCCTTCTTGCGTGGGTCGACCACCGCTCCACCTACTCTCGCTAGCGATGGCTGAGCCGCACGACGACACTGCGCCCACCCCCGAAGCCTTGCCCGCCGCGCGCGACTCGACCCCGCTCGACGCCGGTGCCCTGGAGGCCGCGCTCCAGCGCACCGACGACGCGCGTTGGGACGAGACCGCCGCCGCCGCTGCAGAGGTCCCACCGACCGCGCAGAGCGGCCCCAGCGCAGCGCCGGAGGAGTCGGGTCCCACGGCTCCGGCTCCGGTGCCACCGGACGAGCCCGCTGCGCCGGCCGTGCTCGCCTCACGCACCGGGCTCGAGCGGACCACCCGCTCGGTGGCTGCGATCGTCGAGGCGGCCGAGCAGGCCGCGGTGCAGATG
>JACDAP010000341.1 GCA_013695395.1 Solirubrobacterales bacterium | reverse complement strand
GTGCCGCCGTGCTCCTCCTCGTCGTCGTGCTCGCCACGCAGGTGCTGGGCGGCGGGAGTGACGAGCCCGACCGCGCGGCCCAGCCGACCGACACCGGCAACACGATCGTCCCGCCGGAGGACACCACGACCGCCGCGACGCCCCCCGCCGTCGACCCCGCGGACACCCAGGTCTTCGTCCTCAACGGCACGACGCAGAACGGCATCGCCGCGGAGTTCGCCAAGACGCTCGAGACCGCCGGATACGTCTCGGCCGGGACGGGCAACGCGCCGGTCTCCACCGTCCAGGCGACCGAGGTCTTCTACGCCGAGGGCAAGAAGCGCGGCGCCACTGCGGTCGCGCGCGAACTGGGCGTGAAGTCGACGGACGTCAAGCAGGCCGACGCGAACGTGACCGCGCTGGCCCAGGGCGCCGACGTGATCGTCCAGATCGGCGCCGACAAGGCCACGCCGTAGCGCTCCCAGGGCTCGCATGATCCTCATGGCGCGCCACGGGCAGACCGCGTACAACGCGGAGGGCCGCTTCCAGGGGACCCTGGGGATCGGCCTCGACGAGGTCGGCCGAGCCCAGGCCCAGGCGCTCTCGGAGGTCGCCCTGGGCCACGGCATCCGTTCCCTCTGGTGCTCTCCGCTCCAGCGAGCCCGCGAGACCGCGGCCGCAGTGGCCGGGAGCCTCGGGCTCGAGGTGTGCGTGGAGCCGCGCTTCGCCGAGCACGACACCGGCGAGTGGACCGACCGGCTGAAGGCCGAGATCGAGGCGGAGAACCCCGAGCTCTGGGCGGCCTACCTGCGAGGCGGCGAGGACTGGACGTTCCCCGGCGGTGAGAACCTCGAGGCGTTCATGGAGCGTGTCATCGACGGGTTCGTGGAAGTCACCCACCGTGGGGAGCTGCCGGCGCTGGTCGTCTGCCATCGCGGCGTGATCCGGGCGGCGCAGTCGCACTCTCACATCCGTGGCCTGGGGACGTTCCACGAGTGGCCCGTGGACAACGGTGCCCTGATCCCGCTGTGAGCACGCTCGCCCGGGCCGTCTTTGCGACCCTCGTCGTCGCGACCTTCGGTGCGTTCTTCGCCGCCCAGCGCCTCAAGAACGAGCCGACCGCGGTGCAGGGCTTCGGGCGCACCCCGATCTTCTCCCCGAACGGGGACGGCCGGCGCGAGCAGGCGAAGCTCTCGTTCCTGCTGAAGACAGCGGACACGGTCGACGTGGACGTCGTGACCACCGACGGCGACGTCGTCCGGTCCCTGGCCAAGGACCGCGCGCTGCCCGCGTTCCGCAAGCTCGCGCTCTTCTGGGACGGGACGACCGACGACGGGAAGCCCGCGCCCGACGGCGTCTACCGGGCTCGGATCACGCTCCGCGACGAGGGCCGTGCGATCACCGTGCCCAAGAGCTTCCGCAAGGACACGACGCCGCCGCGGCCGCGGGTGACGAGCGTCGGCCCGAGCTCCGCGCCGACCGCCGAGCTGCTGCCGCGCAAGGACGGCGAGCCCGCCACCGTCAACTTCCAGGCCTCCGGGCGCCGCCCCAAGGTCACGATCTGGCGGACCGACACGGTTATCCCGGAACGCGTCACCAGCTCGGGGACGACGTTGCGCGACGACGCCACCTCCTGGGCCTGGGACGGCACCGCGGACGGCGAGAAGGTCCCCTCGGGCACCTACCTGGCGGTCGTCCAGAGCCGCGACGGCGCCGGGAACATCGGCTTCTCGGTCCCGTTCGAGAACCGCGTGCCGAAGCTCGAGTTCGGGCGCCGCCTCCCAGGCCGCGGCGGGATCTCGGTCCGCTACCTCACCGTGCAGCCGCCCTCCACCCCGATCATCGCCGGAGAGAAGGCCGACGTCTTCATCGACGCCCGCGGGGAGCGCTGGCGCTACACGCTGCGCCGGATCGGCGAGCCGAAGATCATCCGCCGCTCGCAGGATGCCGGAACCGGGCCGCGGCTGCCGCTCCGCGCCCCGAACGCGACCGGGACCTACCTGCTCGAGGTGCGCACCGCCACCCGCAGCACGCGCGCGCCGATCATCGTGCAGCAGAACATCCCCGTCGGCCGCGTGCTGGTCGTGCTGCCGTGGATCACCTGGCAGGGCCGCAACCCGATCGACGACGACGGCGACGGGCGGCCGAACACGCTCGAGGCCGGGCTCGGGGTCCGGGCGGAACGGGTCTTCGCCGGGGACGGGCTCCCGGTCGATTTCGCCATCCGTGAGGCGCCGGTGCTCGCTTTCCTCGACCGCACCCGCCGCGACTACGACCTGACGACCGATCTTGCCCTCGCCCGCGGGACCGGCCCGAAGCTCGACGAGTTCCAGGGCGCCCTGATCCCCGGGGACGCGCGCTGGCTGCCGCCGAAGGTCGGGGCGCAGCTGCGGCGCTTCGCCCGTGACGGGGGCACCGTCGTCTCGCTCGGGACCGAGAGCCTGCAGCGCCAGGTCGAGCTCAGCCCCCGCGGCAAGCGGCTGATCAAGCCGACGAGCCCGACCGAGGCCGACCTGTTCGGCGCCGTGCTCCAGCCGGTGCGGCGGGGTCGGACCGAGCTCACGGTGGCGCAGGACGAGATCGGGCTCTTCGAGGGCGACGAGGGGGTCTTCCCCGATGTCGACGCCTACGAGGCGACCGCTCGGCTCGACGG
>JACDAP010000306.1 GCA_013695395.1 Solirubrobacterales bacterium | reverse complement strand
CTCGCGGCCCGGGTGCTCGCCGAGCACGACGGGGTCGACGTGGTGGTCAACAACGCCGGGCGCTCGATCCGCCGCGCGCTCTGGCGGCAGACCGACCGGCTCCATGACTTCGAGCGGGTCATGCGGCTCAACTACTTCGCGGCGATCCACCTCACGCTGCCGCTCGTCGCCCGGATGCGGGAGCGCGGCCGCGGCCAGGTCGTCAACGTCTCCACGCTGGGCACCCAGTTCGGCCCGGAGCCCCGCTTTGCCGGGTACCTCGCCTCGAAGGGGGCGCTCGACGCGTTCGCGCGCTCGGCCGCCGCCGAGACCGGACGCGACGGCGTGCGCTGGACGACGGTCCACATGCCGCTCGTCCGCACGGAGATGATCGCCCCTACCCGCGCGTTTCGCGGAGCCCCGGCGCTGTCGGTGGAGGACGCCGCCGGCATGATCCTCGACGGCATCGTGCGCCGCCCGTCCCGAGTGACCCACCCCTTCGGCCAGGCGCTCCACCTGGCCGACCTGACGAGTCCCCGGCTCGTCGAGCACGCGATGGGGCTCGCCATGGGGCGACCGGGGTCGCCGCTCCCGCCGCGGCTCCCGGAGGCCCCGACCTGAGAACTCCGTGAGATGACCCTCGCACGCGTCGGCGCGGCGGTCTACGCTTCCGGCCGACCGCGACGGGGCGCCGGGTCCCGTCGCTCCTTCTCACCTCACCGGGAGCTCCTCACGCAATGCGCCGTCTCCTCCTCTCGAGCCTGCTCGTCGTCCTCGCCCTCACGGCCCTGCCGGCCGGGGCGAGCGCCGCCGCCTCCATCGGGATCTCCGACCAGCAGGCCGGGACGTTCGTCAACCCGCTCTACCAGCCGCTGAAGCTGAAGCATGCGCGCTACGTGGCGCCCTACGACGTCCTCGACGACAGCTTCCAGCTCGAGCGCTTCGCCGGCTGGTACATCGCCGCGCTTCAGGCCAAGCAGCGGATCCTCGTCTCGTTCGAGCACTCGCGGACGGAGGGCAAGCAGCAGACGCTCCCGACCAAGGGGCAGTTCACGATCGCGATGCGGAAGTTCCGCCATGCGTTCCCGAAGGTCAATGAGGTCAACACCTGGAACGAGGTCAACCGCTGCCAGGTCGGCTCGCGGACCGAGGGCCAGCCGAAGGGCATCTGCAAGGGCGCGAAGGGGGCGCGGCTTCTCAACACGTACTACGGCGTGACCCGCAGGGTCTTCCGGGGGGCGAAGATCATCCCGTTGAACGTGCTCGACGAGCGCAACCCCGCGCCGGCGATCAAGTACGTGAAGGCGTTCAAGAAGGTCGCCCGGCCGATGCCGAAGATCTGGGGCATCCACAACTACTCCGACACGAACCGCTTCTCGCAGACCCGGACGAAGAAGATCATCAAGGCGATCGGCACCAAGGGCGACGTGTGGCTGCTGGAGACGGGCGGCCAACTCAAGCTCGGCACGAGGACCTTCGGCGAGGACAAGGCAGCCAAGGCGCTCAAGTGCATGTTCTCGATCGTGAGGAAGAACAAGCGGATCAAGCGCGCCTACATCTACCAGTTCAACGGCGCCGCGCCCGATGCCACCTTCGACGCAGGCCTCATCGATTTCGACGGAGTGACCAAGCGCAAGGGCTACGACGTGGTCCGCAAGCGCCAGCGCGGGGGCTGCTGAGCGCGGGAATCGCAGGGTCGGGCGGCGCGCGGGCATAGACTCCGCGCGTGCCGCCCACCTTCTGCCGCCACAACCGGTTCGTCGAGAACTGCCCGATCTGTTCGAAGAAGGAGCGGACGAAACCGGGGACGGTGACCGGGGCGGCGTCCACGCAGGAGGGAGCGCGCCGCACCTCTCCCGCGCAGGCGCGCCACGCGGCCTCCGGGGCGGTCAAGCGCCGGACGCCGAAGGCCTCCGCTCAGCTGACGGTGCGGCGGATGAACCGCGCCGCCGACGACGGGTACGAGAACGACCTCGTCCCCGGGCTGCGCTCCTCGGTCGACGCCGGTCGCCTGGCCGACGAGCTCGCCCACTCGATCGCCCGCCTGCAGCAGCTTCGCGAGGCTCCTCCGGGGCTCTACGCCGAGATCGCGGAGCTCGGCCGCGCGGGGGAGACCGACGAGGCGCTGTGGACGTGCTTCCTGACCGCGTACCTGTCCCCGCTGGAAGGGACCGGGGACCCGTTCTCGGCCATCGCCGCCGCGCGGGTCAGCTGGGCCTCGGGGGAGCTGCCGCAGCTCGACGGGATCGAGCTCGGACCGCGCACCGCACACGACCCGGCCAAGGGCGAGCGCATGCTGGTCGCGTACCGAGCCTGGGCGCAGAAGGGCGGCGGCCAGCACCTGATCCTCGCCGGCGACGAGAGCTGGGAGCCGACCCGGCGCTTCGACCGTGCCTACGAGCGGCTCGCCCTGCCGGGCTTCGGTCGCGTCCCGCGCTACGAGTTCGTCACGCTGGCCGGGGCACTCGGCCTCATCGACGCGGTGCCGCAGTCGCTGCTGCTCGCCGACGCGACGGCCGCGCCGACCATGGCCGCCAAGCGCATCTTCGGCATCGGCGACCCGATCCTGATCGCCCGCCGGGCCGGGGAGCTCGCGGCCGAGGCCGGCGTCTCGCTCGCCTGCTTCGACTTCGCGTTGCAGAACTGGATGGCGCCCGAAGACGAGGAGATGGCCGCCGGCACGGAACGGTCGCCCGCGCCCGACCCTCAGCTGCGCGCCCCGATCGCACGCGCCCTGCGGGTCGGCTGAGCCGGGTCCGTCCGAGCGGCCTGGCATCGTGGCCGACCCCGTGCAGCTCGATGGCATCGCACCCGGCGACCTGGTCCGCATCTCCTCACGAGGCAGGATCTTCCACGCCCGGGTGCGAGGAACGGTGATCGGCGGCCTGGAGGTCGAGCCGATCGAACGGGGTGTCGCCCAGCGCCGGGTGAAGTCCTCCGAGGTCGTCGAGCACTGGGCGCACGTGGCCCGCGGTCGTGCGTCGAGCATCGCGGACCGCGAGCAGCGGTCCTTCGACGACCTGCTCGATCGCTGACCGGGAACGCCCGGCGGGCGATGCCGTCCGACGCGCCCCGTACGGTTCGCCGCGACCCTGTTCCTGGCTTGTGGAGCCGCCTTGTCCCTCTGCTTCATCGAACCCAAAGACGCCATCCTCGTGATGGCGGAGTCCGTTGGCCGTGAGGCCCGCCGGCAGCTCGTCGGTGAGCTGGTCCGCGCCTGGGTCGACGAGATCCCCGAGCACGAGCTCGACACCCACTACGCGAAGGCACTTGCGGACCTGGACGAGCACGACCTCTCGATGCTCGCCGCCTGGCACGCCTCCCTCGAGGTGGGCCAGCCGATCGCGAACCGCGACTTCCTCGCGGGCGTCTTCCCGAGCCTGGGGGAGAACAAGCGGGAGGCGCTGAAGATCGCCGCCGGCTTCCGCGGGGAAGAGGCCTTCGACGCCGGGGTGGCCGAGGAGCAGGCGCTGCAGACCGTGCTTCCGCGGCTCTCGCACGCACGGAGCACCGAGCTCGCCCAGGAGTGCCTCGAGCTCTACCTGTGGGACCGCCTCGGCTGCGACAACTGACGGCGGGCCGGGTCCGCAGACGCCTGACTCCCGGAGCCAGGGGACGTCGGTCAGCGACGCGGTGCCGGTTCGGTGAGCGTCCCGCCCCGGCTGCGGCGCACGAGGTAGACGAAGAAGGTCGCGGCCGCGATCGCGAGGATCAGGCCCGCGCCGCTCGTCCCCCCGGAGACGAGGTAGACGACCAGCCCTGCCGTGAAGCTGCCGGCGAGGCCGATGCCGATCGTCTGCGGGACGCTCATCGGATCCTTGCCGGGGAGTGCGAGCCGGCCGAAGGCTCCAACGAACAGGCCGGAGAGCGCCAGGCCGATCAGGTAAAGGAGCAAGCTCATACCGTCGGGTTACCCGGTGCGGATGCGCCGAAGCCGGGTGGCGCCCCGCCGCTGGTCAGCAGCGCGTCGAGGTCTCGGACGGCCTGCCCGGTCCCGTCGAACCGAACGGCGCTCCAGCCGGCCTCGCGCGCGGCGACGCAGTTGCTCTCGAAGTCGTCCAGGAACACGATCTCCGCCGGGGCCGCGCCGAGCCGCTCGGCCGCCAGCGTATAGATGCCCGGATCAGGCTTGCGCAGGCCGACCACCGCGGAGTCGACGACGTCGTCGAAGAGCTCCTCCATCGGCACCATGGCCTGCCAGCGCGGCGCCCACTCGAGCACGTTGTTGGTGAGCAGGCCCATGCGGTATCCGTGCCGTCGGAGGCCGCGGAGGTGCTCGATGAGCTCGTGGTTGGGCGCGAGAACCGCCCAGTAGCGCTCAGAGAAGTCACCCAGGTCGACGGGGCGGCCGAGCTCGACGGTCAGCTGCGCGCCGAGCAGCGCGAAGAACTCGGGCTCGGGGAGCACGCCGGTCTCGAGCTCATGGAGCGGGTGCACGTGGCGGGTGGCCTCCAGGGCGGCCATCGCGACCCCCAGCGACTCCGCCGGGAGCTCGAGCTGCTCCTGCACCGCCGCGAAGGCCGGGGCCAGCGGCGTGGAGAGCACGCCTCCGTAGTCGACGACGATCGTCGTGAGGGAGGCCTCGCTCATGCGGCGCGTCGAAGCACGTCGTAGCGCCCGACCCCGGTGAGGCCGTCCATGCGCCAGACGAAGAACGAGCAATCGAGCTGCAGGCGCCCGAGGTCGAGCGAGGTGCCGCACAGCACCTCGCCGCCGGCGCGATGACCTGGATCCTCCTCGTCGAGGAACACCTCGATGCTGCTGCGCCGCTGGCGTCCGTCGGCGTCGGTCGTGGTCGAAAGCCGCGCCTCCTCGGCCGTCAGCGCCACCGGGGATCCGCCGGGCTCGACCGCGACGAACAGGGTCGCGTCCAGCGCCTCGTCGGCGTGGTGCTTGGCCTTGGTGGAGCGCACGCCCGTGAGCGAGATCGCTAGGTCGTCGTCCATCCACGCCGTGACGGTGCGTGCGAGGGTGATGCGCTCCCAGTCCGGAGCACCCCAGGAGTGGCCGCGCTGACCCAGGCAGCTGACCGCACGCTCCTCGCCGCGGATCCGCGCCACGCCGCGCACGCGGCAGAGCTGCTCGTAGCCCTGCATACCGCCTTCCATCGCTGCGGCCGCGTCGGGTGCGAGGCGCCCGGGCGGCGAGAGCGCCTCGAAGCGCAGGGCGAACCCGCTCTGCCCGTCGTCGGAGGTGAAGCTCACGTCCCAGCTCGAGAGCGGCTCGTGGGTCCCGGTGCGGACGCCGGCCGCCTCGACGGCCTCGAAGCCGGCGTCGGCCGAGACCGGGAGCCCGCCCGCGGTGCGCACGGCGATCGGTTCGAGCCCGCCGAAGAGCACCGCGAGCCCGCTGGCCTGCCGCGCTCCCGACTCGTCGGTGGCCAGGCCCACGCGCGCGAGGCCGAACAACTGGGCGTCGAGGTCGCCGAACGCGAACGTGACGGCGTCGCTGGCGCCGGGGTCGCTCGGCGCCTGCGGGCGCTCCTCGGTTGGGGTCACCGTCACGGCAGCTGGTCTTGATCGATGTCGTGCGCGGTGGAATCGACGATGTCCTCATCGTGCGCGCCGGCAGGGCCCTGTCGCGACGGGCGTGCATTCCAGCGGGCCGAGCCGGCCCGGTAGGCCATGCCGCCCGGGATCGCCGCGGGACCCATCATCCGCTTGGCGACCCCGCCGAGCAGCGACCGCCGGACGAGCGCCCGGAACGGCGGGATCATCAGGGCCAGGCCGAGCGCGTCCGTGACGAAGCCGGGCGTGAGCAGGAGCGTGCCGCCGAAGAGAAGCAGCGCCCCGTCGAGGACCTCGCGAGCGGGCACCTTGCCGGCGGCGGTGGCGGCGCGGAACTGGCGCCAAGCGGCGCGTCCCTGCCAGCGCAGCAGCAGCGCACCGGCGATCGAGTCAACGATCAGCAGCGCGATCGTCGGCCCGGCGCCGATCAGCCCCCCGACCTGGAGGATCGCGTAGAGCTCCACGAGCGGCACGACGACGAAGAGCAGGACGAGGAACGGCACCGCTTTTGAGGCTAGTGTCTGGCCGCGTCGTTCAGGCGAGCTGCACGGTCACGCCTGGCATCCGGTGCAGCCCCACGATCTCGATCAGCTTCGCGATCTGAGGCGCGGCGCCGCAGACCACCATGCTCTTGCCCGCCTGGCGCAGGCGCCGGGCGACCATCGCCAGGTCGAGCATCACCGAGGCGTCGGCGAACGAGAGGCCCGAGAGGTCGACGAGCAGGTCGTCCTTCACGGCCAAGGCGCGGGACATCGGTCGGCGACGACGGCTCCGGGTCGTGCTGTCCTCGTCGCCGGAGACGCGCAGCACGGGCGGGCTGTCCTCGAAGTCGACGATGGCGTCGAAAACTACTCCTCGCGCGCCTCAGCGAGAGATAAAGTTCTCCGTCCGCTCTAAGCTCCTGCGTATGGCCACCATGGACGATGTCGAAGCCGCGCTGACCAACGTGATCGATCCCGAGCTCGGGCTCGATTTCGTGGAGCTCGGCCTCATCTACGAGATCGCGGTCGACGGCGGAGATGTCCACGTCACCTACACGCTGACCTCGCAGGGCTGCCCGATCGGCCCGCAGGTCGAGGAGCAGATCGACGAGTTCGTCTCCGAGCTCGAAGGTGTCGAGAGCGTCACCGTCGGCTCGACCTTCACCCCGCCGTGGACCCCGGAGCGCATGTCCGAGGACGCGAAGTTCGCACTCGGGTATTGACCCCGGGGTCGCCGGCGGAGCGCTCGACCGCTCCGAACCGGCGTTCACCGCGTTGAGAGGGAGGTAATGCCGCGTCGCCTGCCCTTTCTCCTTCTCCTCGGGCTGCTCGTCTGCGCTCCATCCGCGCAGGCCACCTCGCCGACCGGGCGCCTGGTGGTTCGCCTGGCGGACTCTGGCGCGCACTCGAAGACCCACGCCGCCGCGCTCGTCGCCCGCGCCGGAGGCCGACTGGCCAGCGGTCGCGTACCCGCGCTCGGTCTGGTGACGGTTCGTCCCGCACGCGGTGGCTCGCTGACCGAGCTCGAGACGGGCTTGCGCCGGGTCCCGGGCGTTCTGCGGATCGAGCGAGAGCACCGTGGCGCTCCGAGGGCCCTGCCGAACGACCCCGCGCTCGGCAGCCAGGAGCCCGCCGCAGGGGCGCCGCAGGACACGCCGCTGCAGTGGTGGGCCAGCCGGCAGAACCTGCCCGCGGCCTGGGACGTGCGACAGACGCACCGGGCCACCGTCGCGATCATCGACACCGGCGTGGACGCGAGCCACCCGGAGCTCGCGGCACGCATCGTCGGCGGCGACGACAACGACCCGACCCCGGGCGCTGGGCCGGAGAGCGTCGACGAGGAGGGGCACGGCACGCACGTGGCCTCGCTGGCCTGCGCGACGCCCAACAACGGCATCGGTATCGCGGGAGCCGCCTACGGCTGCCGCCTGCTCGTCTACAAGAGCGACTTCTCCGACGCCTCGATCGCCGAGTCGATCGTCGAGGCGACCGACGCCGGCGCGGACGCGATCAACATGTCCTTCGGCACGACGGCGGGGGAGGTCGCTCCGCAGGCGGTCCGCGACGCGGTCGAGTACGCGCACGACCGTGGCGTGATCCTCGTCGCGGCCGCCGCGGACGAGCCCACCGACGGCCAGGGCTACCCCGCAGACCTCCTCCAGCCGACCGGCACCGGAGCGGACCCTGCGAAGGGGCTCGGGCTCTCGGTAACGGCTGCGAACTTCGTCGATCGCCGTGCGAGCTTCGCGGGGTTCGGCTCCCAGATCTCGATGGCCGCCTACGGGGCGTGGAACACCGGCTCCGGCGGGCCGCGCGGCCTCCTCGGTGCCTTCCCGGCGGCCGACGTCGCGCTCGAACGGGCCGTCGGCGGCGCGAGGCCCTGCAACTGCCGCACCGTGGTCGGTGGCGATCGGCGCTTCGCCTACGTCCAGGGGACCTCGATGGCCGCGCCGATGGTGACCGGGGTGGCGGCGATGGTGCGACGCCTCAACCCGGACCTGAGCGCCGACGAGGTCATCGCGGTGCTCAAGCAGACGGCGCGGCGCGAGCCGGGGAGTGGGTGGGCGCCAGACCTGGGCTGGGGCATCCTCGACGCGGGAGCGGCGGTCGCGGCCGCACGGACGCTCGACCGCCGGGCGCCCGCCACGAAACTCCGCGTGTCGAAGCGGCGCGGCCGCACGCTGAACCTCCGGATCGTCGGCGTCGATCGTGCGCCCTCCGGCGTCCAGCGCAGCGGCATCGCCTCCTACGAGGTCTACCGGAGGATCGACGGCGGGAAGGCGACCCGCATCGCACGCACCGAGCGCCGACGGGTCCGGCTCCGCCTCTCCACCGGCCGTCGCTACACGTTCTGGTCGGTCGCCACCGACGTCGCGGGCAACCGCGAGCGCTCGCCGAAGCGGCCCGACGTGACGCTCAAGACGCGCTGAGCGGCGCGGCTCAACGGCCGCTGAGCGAGCGCGCCTTCGGGCGCTCCTTGGGCCCGCCGCGCTTCTTGGCCAGTGCGACGAGCTCGGCCAGCGCCTGCTCGATCCCGTCGCCGATCTCCTGCAGGTCCGGGACCGCGTCGTAGTCCCCGAGCAGGCCGAAGTTGACCTTTCCGTTGTAGGACATGATCGCGATCGCGAGCGCATGGTCCTCAGGCAGGAAGGCGACCGGGAAGACGTCCTGCATCTCGCGTCCGCGGGCGTAGATCGGGAACTGCGGGCCGGGCACGTTCGTCACGATCAGGTTGAACAGGCGCGTGGAGAAGTTCAGCCGTGAGGCCTGCGCGAGCACGGTCGGCGGCGCGAAGGCCTGCACGCTGGCCAGCGCCTCGGCACCCACCGCCTGCTTGGAGCGCTTCAGGTCGTCCATGCCCGCCTTGACCGCGCGCAGCCGCGCGACGGGGTCGGCGACGTAGACGGGCAGCGGCCCGCGCATCGCGGCGATCTGGTTGCCGAGCTGACCGTGCTGCTCCTTGGTCCGAACTGAGACGGGCACGAGCGCGCGCAGCTCGAGCCCCTCGCAGCGGACACCGCGCCGCCCGAGGAACTCGCGCAGCGAGCCGGAGACGGCGGTGAGCACGACGTCGTTGACCGTGCCGCCGAAGGTGTCCTTGACGAGCTTGAAGTCGCGCAGCTCGGCGCGCACCCCGACGAAGCGACGATGCGGTCCGATCGGCACGTTGAGCGGCGTCTCCGGCGCCGGGTTCAGTCCCGCCCAGACGATCTCGCCGACGCCCTCGGCGGCCTCCAGTGCCTGGCCTGCGATGTCGCGCGGGCGGCCGAGCGCGCCGAGCACGCGCCCCGCGACCTCCGCCGGCGTGCGCGCAAAGCCCTTGACGCCCTCCGCGATGAGGTCCACCTGCGACGGCTCGGGCTGCGGCGTCCAGCGCTCGTGCTCCT
>JACDAP010000281.1 GCA_013695395.1 Solirubrobacterales bacterium | reverse complement strand
GCCAGGCTCGATCCGAGCGCCACCGTCTGGCCGGCGGCCGAGACGGTGGTCGGCTCCGGACGTGCCGTCGGACCGGATTCGGCGATCCCGAGACGGGCCGCCGTGCGGCGTCGGGCCCGTTCGTTCGCGCTGGTCCCGAAGTCGAAGTCGAGGTCGTCGGTGGAGCGCTCGCCGCGGGCGAGCGCGTCGCCGAGCTCGTCGAGGGTCAAAAGCTCGTCCGCCTCGCTCAGTCCGACCACGGCGGCGACATCCACCTGACCGCTCCGGTTCGCGGGGCGGGGGGCGTTGGTCGCAGGGCCGCCGCTGCCGAGGCCCAGCACCTCGCCGAGCTCGTCGAGCGAGAGCTCGCGGCTCTCCGCGACGCCGCGCTCGAAGGTGAAGGCGTCGTCCGCGTCGCTGAAGGCCTCGGCGAACGCGCGCGCATCGGCGCGGGTGCTGCGGACCGTGTCGGTGGCGTTGCTCATCGTCGGCTTCCTCATGTGAAGGCCCTGATGGTCAGCGGCCAGGTGGCCGACGATCCGTCACGGCCCGACCCCGAATCGACGGCGCTGAACGCGGTCAAGTGGGGTGCGGCGGCTGGACGACGTGATCGTAGCAGTGGAGTTCTCCCTGCATGCGCGGCTGATGGCTCTCCGACCCCGTCGCGGAACGCGGAAGGTCGGCTTGGAGACACCTTAAGTCGCGCTCCGGACGGAAACCACCACCAAACGCCGAAAGTCCGTAGAAAGCGGGGTTCCGGCACCGATCCTGCAAGAGGTCGCCCGGCCCCGGCGGGCCGTCGGATCAGCGCCCGGCGGTCTTGGCGATGAACGCGGTGACCCGCTCCTGGTCCTCGCCGTCCACCAGCCCGGCCGGCATCTGGCCGTCCCCGCGTGCGCGGCCGTTGGTGATCGCATCGTTGATGAAGGCGATGCGAGCCTTCTCCTCGGCGATCGGCGGGATGATCCGGTCCAGGTCGGGGCCGACACGGCCGACGGCGTTGGCCGCGCCGAGCTGGTGGCAGGTCGCGCACTTCTCGGCGAACACGATCCGGCCCTCCTGCTCGTCGGCCGTGAGGCTGATCCCCCCGACGGCCTCCTTGGACTGGCTGCCGTTGTTGTAGGCGATGACGAAGGCCGGGATCCCGAGCCCGAACGCCACGGTGACGAGCGCGACACCGGCCATCACGGTGGGCTGTGAGCGCTTGGTCGCCTTGGGGTCGGGCTTGCGACCGCTGCGCATCGCGAGTGCGACCACGGTGATTCCGGTCCCCACGAAGATGAGGACGATGACGATGAGTCCGAGCACGCGCCCGAGCCTACCGGCGCTCGCGGCGCCGTGTGAGGAGGTCCACCGGACTGCGCGGTGGGTGACGCGCGGCGAGCCCGCCGACGTCCGCGCGCATCAGCGCCGTCGCCCCTGCCCGAAGCTCATGACCGCGGGAGCGACGGCCCGGAAGTCTCCGTCGTCGGTGCCCGTCGGCGCCAGCTCGTCTCCGTCGTCGGCGCCCGTCGGCGCCAGCTCGTCTGCGCCGACGGCCTCGCGTCCCGGGCTGTCTGCGGCTCCGGCCCGCTCCAGCTCGGCCAGGTCGAGCGGGCTGAAGTCCTTGATGAGCGCGCGCGGACGCTCGGGCGCCTCGAGCGCCCAGATCCGACGGACCACGACGTTGACCTGCCCGCCGCTCATCGGGTGGCGCTCGAAGATCCCGTCGGCGAGGACGAGCGGCTCGGTCCGCACCGCCAGGCGGTGGCGGTCGTAGAGCTCGGGCGAGACGATCAGGTTGATGGTTCCCGCCTCGTCCTCCAGCAGCATGAAGACGATCCCCTTCGCCGTCCCGGGCCGCTGCCGGGCCACCACGAGCCCACCGACCCGGACCTTCTGCCCGTGGCTCAGCCCCGCGAAGGCCGCCGTCCCGACGGCGCCCTGGGCGTCGAGCTCTCCCCGCAGGAGCGCCACCGGGTGGGTGGCGGTCGCGATGCCGGTGGTGCGGTAGTCGGCGATCATCGCGTCCCAGGCGCCCAGCGCGGGAAGCGGCGGCGCGGCGGGCAGGGGCAGCGGGAGCGCGAGCTGGGTCCCCGCGTCGATCGTGCGGCCCGGGCCGTCCCCCCGCACCCG
>JACDAP010000271.1 GCA_013695395.1 Solirubrobacterales bacterium | reverse complement strand
ACTCCTGGGTCTTGGTGAACAGGTCGCGGATCACGTCGAAGAGCCCGGTGTAGGTCGCCGGGTTCGAGCGCGGCGTGCGCCCGATCGGGGACTGGTCGACCTGGATGATCTTGTCCAGCTGATCGAGCCCCAGCACCGCGGTGTGCGTTCCGGCCCGCCCTCGGGCGCGGTGGAGCTTGCCGGCGACCGCCTTGTAGAGCACCTCGTTGACGAGCGTCGACTTGCCCGAGCCGGAGACGCCGGTCACGCAGGTCATCGTCCCGAGGGGCACCCGCACGTCGACCGACTGCAGGTTGTTCTGCTTGGCGCCCCGGATCTCCAGGTACCCGGACGGGGTCCTGCGCTCCGCCGGAACCTCCACCACCCGGGTCCCGGCCAGGAACTGCCCGGTGAGCGACGTCTTGACCTTCGCCACCTGCTTCGCCGTGCCCGCGGCCACCACGTGCCCGCCGCGCTCACCGGCGCCCGGGCCCATGTCGATGATGTGGTCCGCGGCCTCCATCGTCTGCTCGTCGTGCTCGACGACCAGCACGGTGTTCCCGAGGTCACGCAGCCGCTCGAGCGTCCCGATCAGCTTCGTGTTGTCCCGCTGGTGCAGCCCGATCGACGGCTCGTCGAGCACGTAGAGCACGCCGATGAGCGCCGAGCCGATCTGCGTGGCCAGGCGGATCCGCTGCGCCTCGCCGCCAGAGAGCGTCGCCGCCGCGCGGTCCATGGAGAGGTAGCCGATGCCGACGTTCTCGAGGAAACGCAGCCGCTCCTCGATCTCCCGGAAGATCAGCCGCGCGATGTGCCGGTCGGTCTCCCCCAGGTCGACGTCCTCGACCCAGGCCATCGCGCGCCGCACGGAGAGCGCGCAGAACTCGTGGATCGCCGTCCCGCCGACGAGCACGGCCCGCGACTCCGGCCGCAGTCGCGAGCCCTTGCACGACGGGCAGGGACGCACCGACATGAACTCCTCGATCTTCTCCCGCATCCCGTCGGAGTCGGTCTCGCGGTAGCGGCGCTCGAGGTTCGTGACGATCCCCTCGAACTTCGCGGCGTAGGCGCGCTCACGGCCGAACCGGTTCTTGTAGGAGATGCCGACGCGCTCGCCGTCGAGTCCGTGCAGGAAGAGGTCGCGGTGCTCCTCGGGCAGCTCGTTCCACGGCTGGTCGAGGTCGACGCCGTAGGCCTCGGAGATGCCCTGGGTGATCTGCTCGTAGTACTGCGAGGCCGAGCCCGCCCACGGCGCGATCGCGCCCTCGCCGAGCGAGAGATGCACGTCGGGCACGATCAGATCCGGGTCGATCTCCATCTGCGAGCCGAGGCCCGTGCAGCGCTCACAGGCGCCGTGGGGGGAGTTGAACGAGAAGATCCGGGGCTCGAGCTCAGGCATCGAGGTGCCGCACTTCAGGCAGGCGAACTTCTCGGAGAACTTCAGGATCTCGCCGGGTTCCTTGGACCCCGAGGCCGGGACGAGCTCGACCTCGAGCAGCCCGTCGGCCAGGGCGACCGCGACCTCGACCGACTCGGCCAGGCGCTTGCGGACGTCCCCGCGCATCACGAGCCGGTCGACGACGATCGCCAGGTCGTGCTTGAACTTCTTGTCGAGCTCGATCGGCTCCTCGAGGCGCTTGACCTCCCCGTCGACTTTCACCCGCGCGAAGCCCTCGCTCCGCGCGTGGTCGAGCAGATCGCGGAACTCGCCCTTCCGGCCCCGGACCACGGGAGCGAGGAGCATGAAGCGGGTCCCCTCCGGCAGCTCCATGACCTGGTCGATGATCTGCTCGGCAGACTGGCCCGCGATCGGCGCGCCGCACTTGTGGCAGTGCGGCTTGCCGACCCGCGACCACAGCAGGCGCAGGTAGTCGTAGATCTCGGTGACCGTGCCGACGGTGGAGCGCGGGTTCTTCGACGTCGTCTTCTGGTCGATGGAGATCGCCGGCGAGAGGCCCTCGATCGAATCCACGTCCGGCTTGTCCATCTGGCCGAGGAACTGTCGCGCGTAGGCGCTCAGCGATTCGACGTAGCGGCGCTGGCCCTCCGCGTAGATCGTGTCGAACGCGAGCGAGCTCTTCCCCGAGCCGGAGAGGCCGGTGATGACGGTCAACGCGTCCCGCGGGATCGTCACGGAGACGTCCTTCAGGTTGTGCTCGCGGGCGCCGGAGACGACGATGTCGGTCGAACGGGTCATAACGTCCTCGCAGCGTAGCCGGGCGAACGGACGTTCGCATGACGGGTCCGCGCAATGTGCGGGTACCGTCCTGCGTGTGCTTCGCCCCGTCGCCCTGCTCGCTGCCGTCACCGTCGCGCTCGCCGTCCTGGCCTGCGGGGACAAGGCCGACCCGACGCCGCCCGAGAAGACCGCCGGACCCTGGGGAACGTCTGTTCGCCGGGCTAGGCTTATGGAGCCCATGACCCGTTCGACCGACATCGTCGTCTCCGGCGCCCGCGAGCACAACCTCAAGGACATCTCCGTGACCATCCCGCGGGACGCGCTCACGGTCATCACG
>JACDAP010000259.1 GCA_013695395.1 Solirubrobacterales bacterium | reverse complement strand
CACCTCAAGCTCGGGCGGCTGATCGTGTTGTGGGACGACAATCGCATCACTATCGACGGATCGACCGACCTCAGCCGCAACGAAGACGTCATCGCCCGCTATGACGCGATGGGCTGGCACACGGTCGAGACCGACGGCATGGATTCGCACAAGGTTGCGCAGGCGATCGACAAGGCGCTGGCGGACACCCGGCCGTCGCTGATCCGCTGCAAGACGATCATCGGCTATGGCGCTCCGAAGAAGCAAGGCACCGCCGCGACCCATGGCTCGGCTCTGGGCGCGGACGAAGTCGCCGCGGCGCGTAAGGAACTGGGCTGGACCGACGAGCCGTTTGTCATTCCCGACGACGTCGCCCGCGGCTGGAGAAGCCTTGGCACCCGTGGCGCGAACGAGCGGGCCGAATGGCACCGCCGGGTCGCCGCTCACCCCAAGGGCAAGGAATATCTTGCCCGGATCGAGGGCAAATACGACGATAGCTGGCTCAAATCGCATCTCGACAATCTGCTTGCCAAGCCCCCGGCAGTGGCGACCCGCAAGGCGTCGGAACTGGCGCTCGAGGCGATTAACGGCGCGCTCGACGCAACGATCGGCGGATCGGCCGATCTCACCCCGTCGAACAATACTCAGACCGAGAATATCACGGTGCTGGATGCCGGCAATTATGGCGGGCGGTACATCCATTACGGGATTCGCGAATTCGGCATGGCGGTGGCCATGAACGGCATGGCGCAGCATGGCGGAATCATCCCCTATGGCGGCACCTTCCTGGTCTTTTCCGATTACAGCCGCCCGGCGATCCGCCTCGGCGCGCTGCAAAAGGCCAAGGTGATCCACGTCATGACCCACGATTCGATCGGGCTTGGCGAGGATGGGCCGACTCACCAGCCGGTCGAGCATTTGCAGGCGCTTCGCGCGATCCCACAGCTGACCGTCTATCGCCCCGCCGACGCGGTCGAGACCGCCGAATGCTGGGCCGCGGCGCTGGCCGACGACGGACCGAGCCTGCTGGCGCTATCCCGGCAGAGTGTCCGCGCTCTTCGCACCAGGGCGGAACAATCCAACCTCTCGGCCAAGGGCGCTTACCGATTGGTCGCAGCTGCCGCCGCGCGCAAGGTAATCATCATCGCCACAGGAACCGAGGTCGAGATTGCGGTCGATGTCGCCGTTGTGCTCGAGGCAAAGGGGATCGGCACCGACGTCGTGTCGATGCCCTCGACCGACCGCTTCGACGACCAAGATGACGCCTATCGCGAAAACATCCTTCCGGATGTCTCGAACCGCGAGATATTGCGCGTGTCGATCGAAGCCGGGATCACCAGGGGCTGGGAGCGCTATACCGGGCTGCACGGTCTTCGCATCGGTCTCGACCGCTTCGGCGCGTCGGCGCCGGCGCCCGACCTATACGAATATTTCGGCCTCACCACCGAGGCGATCGTCCCGAAAATCCTGGAGAAATTGGGCAAATGACCAAGGTTGCAATCAATGGTTTCGGTCGCATCGGCCGGCTCGTCGCGCGCGCTATCCTGAGCCGCGACGATCACGGGCTTGAGCTGGTGGCGATCAACGACCTCGCCGACGCATCCGCCAATGCCCTGCTGTTCAAGCGCGACAGCGTCCACGGCAAATGGCCCGGCGAAGTCAGCGCCGAGGGCGACGTGATGATCGTCGACGGCAAGCGGATCAAGGTCACGGCCGAACGCGACCCGGCGAACCTGCCGCACAAGGCCCTCGGCGTCGAGATCGCGCTCGAATGCACCGGCTTCTTCACCGACCAGGCGGGCGGGCAGAAGCATCTCGACGCGGGCGCCAAGCGCGTTTTGATCTCGGCCCCGGCCAAGGGCGCGGACCTGACAGTTGTCTACGGCGTCAATCACGACAAGCTGACCGCTAATCACAAGATCGTGTCGAACGCCAGCTGCACCACCAACTGCCTGGCGCCCGTCGCCAAGGTGCTCAACGATGCGCTCGGCATCGAGCGCGGGCTGATGACCACCATCCACGCCTACACCAACGACCAGAAGATCCTCGATCAGATCCACCCCGACATGCGCCGCGCGCGCGCCGCCGGAATGTCGATGAT
>JACDAP010000208.1 GCA_013695395.1 Solirubrobacterales bacterium | reverse complement strand
AGCCGCATCTGCCTGGTGCCCTACGAGACGGCCTACCCGCCCGGCTTCGAGGAGCTCGGGCGCCGCGAGCCCGACACATCGCTGCTGCAGGCGACGACCGGATGGCGCCCGACCCGGACGCTCGACGACGCGATCGACGACGTCATCCGCCACGAGCGCGTGCGCGACGCCATCGCGGTGGCCGCAGTGGCGACGGTCGTCGCCGATGCCGCCTGAGATCGCGCTGACGGCCGCCTTTGCGACCGCGGCGCTCCTCACGTTCGCGCTGACGCCGGCGGCGATCAGGCTGGCGGTGCGCACTGGATTTTTGGACCGGCCCCTGGGCTACAAGGGCCACGCGCGGGCGACGCCGTACCTCGGCGGCTGTGCGCTGGCCGCGGGCATCGCGATCGCGGCCCTGGTCTTCGGCGCGGGCACCTCGACCTACGCCGTGCTGCTCGCGTGCGCGCTGGGGCTGTGGGCCATGGGCACGATCGACGACCGCCACAACCTGTCGCCGCAGCTGCGGGTGCTCGTCGAGGTCGCCGTGGCGCTGGTCCTGTGGAGCGCCGGGCTTGGCTGGGACGTGCTCGGCAGCGCGCCTGCGGACGCCGCGCTGACCGTCCTGTGGGTGCTTGGCATCGTCAACGCGTTCAACCTCATGGACAACATGAACGGCGCGGCGGCGACGACCGCCGCCACGTCGGCCCTGGGCGCCGCCGGACTGGCGCTTGTGGGCGGCGAGACCGGGCTGGCCGCCCTCTGCCTGGCGATCGCCGGCGCCTGCGCGGGCTTCCTGCCCTACAACCTCACGGGCCGGATCTTCATGGGCGACGGCGGCAGCATGCTGCTCGGCACGCTGGTCGCGGGCACGGCGATGGTCGCCGCGCCCTCCACGGGCCTGGAGCTGACCGCCGTGGTCGCGGCCGCGCTGATCGCGGGCCTGGCGATCCTCGACACGACGCTCGTCAGCGTCTCGCGCCGGCGTGCGGGCCGGCCGCTGCTCAGCGGCGGTCGCGACCATCTGACGCACCGGCTGGCGACGCGACTGGGCTCGCCGGGGCGGGTCGCGCTGGCGCTGGCGGGCGGTCAGGCCGTGCTGTGCGCGGTCGCCGTCGCGTGTGCGGAGGCGGGGCCGGAGTGGGTGGTCGGAGCGGGCGGACTCGCCGCGTGCCTGGGCATATGGGCCGTGTTCGTCCTCGACTCGCCGGCGTGGTCGGGCTCCACCAAGAACCTGGCATGCCGCAGCTCGGCCATCAACGAGACGCGCACGCCGGCGTTGGCCGTCTCCGGGCCTGAGCAGAACCATCGCGACCTCGTCGCGGGACTCACCAGCCCTCCCGGCGGAGGAATACCTCGAGCGTGAGCAGCAGCCACAGGGCCTGGCCGTGCTCGCGAGCGCCGGAGGTGTGCTCCTGCAGCAGCCGGTCTACGACCGCCGGGGCCAGATGAGCGCGGACGCGGGCGTGCGGGGAGCCCAACATGTCCGCGACGTACAGTCGCAACTCATTGCGAAACCAGCGATCCAGGGGGACCCCGAAGCCCTTCTTGCGACGTCGTGTGATCTCGGCAGGCAGCAGGTCGGCCGCGGCCGCCTTGAGTACGCGCTTCAGCGAGAGCCCGCGGGCCTTCAAACCCGCCGGCAGGCCCGATGCGTAGCGCAGCAAGTCGGTGTCCAGGAAGGGCGAGCGCACCTCGAGGCCGTGGGCCATGCTCATGCGATCGACCTTGACCAGCAGGTCGTCGACGAGGTACGTCTTGAGGTTGACGTCGAGCAGTCGATCAAGCGGGTGGGCGCCCTCGGACTCCTCCCACACCCGCTCGAAGTCGTCGATCGCCCACGACGACGACGCCCCGGGCAGCGCCTCGTGCCGCATGTCCTCGGAGAAGAAGCTCAACCAGCCCACGTATGCGTTCGGCATCCCCAGCTCCGCCGATCGCGCGAAGCGCTGCAGGCTCCCGACGCGGCCACGCAGCGCCGTGCGGGGAAGCGTCTCGAGCAAGCGCCGTCCACCCGTTCTGATCGGTGTGGGGATCTCCGCGTAGCGCTCCAGCACCCTGGCCGCGGCGAAGCGCTCGTAGCCGGCGAACAGCTCGTCGCCGCCGTCGCCCGACAGCGCCACGGTCACGTGCTGTCGCGTCAGCTCGCTCAGGAGGAAGGTCGGGACCGCGCTGGAGTCCCCGAAAGGCTGATCGTGGTGCCACACGAGGCGCTCGACGAGGTCCACCGCGTCGGGGGCGACCACGAACTCGTGGTGATCGGTGCCGTAACGCTCGGCGACCAGACGCGCGTACTCGCGCTCGTCGAAGCCGTCCCGGTCGTCGAAGCCGATCGTGAAGGTCTGCACCGGCCGATCCACCATGCCCGCCATCAGCGCGACGACGAGGCTCGAGTCGATCCCTCCGCTGAGAAAGGCTCCCAGCGGCACATCGGAGACCAGGCGCTTGCCGATGGCGACGCTCAACCGGCTGCGCACCCCGGTGGCCGCCTCCTCGAGCGTGCCTCCGCCCGTCCGCCCAGCTGGCTCGCGGTCGCGGCGCACGGGCGGGGACCAGTAACGCTCGACGACGGGTGGCCCCCCGCCGGCGACGGTCAGGACGTGCCCGGGCGCGAGGCTGCGGATCCCGCGATAGAACGTCCTCGGCGTGGGGACATACCCGAAGGTCAGATAGGCCGCCAGCGCACCGTCGTCGAGCTCGCGGACGACGGCCGGGTGGGCGAGGACAGCCTTGATCTCGCTGCCGAACACGAACGCCCCGGCCGAGCTGTAGTAGTAGAGCGGCTTCTTGCCCAGCCGATCGCGCCCGAGCACGAGGCGCTGGCGGCGGCTGTCGCAGATCGCGAACGCGAACATGCCGTCAAGGCGCCGCGCGATCTGCACGGCGTCCGCCGCCTCCTCCGCGAGATGCGCGATCGTCTCCGTGTCGCCGCTCGTGCTGAACACGTGCCCGCGGTCAACGAGCTCGTCGCGCAGCTCGCGGAAGTTGTAGATCTCGCCGTTGAGCACGACGCCGACGGTCGCGTCCTCGTTGGTGATCGGCGGGTCGCCCGTCTGCAGGTCGATGATCGCCAGCCGGTTCTGTGCCACGGTGCCGGCCGCGCGCTCGAAGTAGCCACTGGCGTCGGGGCCGCGGTGGCGCAGCACACGGAGCTGCTCGTCGACCGTCCCTACCTGCGTGCCGGCATCGAGGATGATCGAGCCCGAGATGCCGCACATCGGACGAGAGTGTATGAAGACATGATGGACGACCGGTCCCGTGCGCCCTCGATCCTGATCGTGGGAGTCTCCTCGGGGCCGTCTCACGACCCGCACAACAACTCGGGGACGGTCGCGGCGTTGTTCGCCGCACTGGAGCGACGGGGGGACCTCATCGCCCGTCTGGACGTCTCCCCAAGCCGGCTCCAGCGTTACCGGCTGGCAGCGGCGAGCTACAGGCCGAACCGCTCGGAATGGAAGCGGGGCTTTCGCCGCACCTTCTACGAAGCCCAGTCCTCCAAGTGTGGCCGGCTTGTCGGGCGCGTTCCCCAGGGCGATGTGCTCCTGTCGCCCTTTCGCCAGTTTCAGCCTCGCGGACTCCCGTACTGGCTGCTCCTGGACACGACCGACGCGATCCGCAGGGAAGGACGCGAGCCCCCGTTCGGCCCGGACGCGCTGGGCCGCGACGCCGAGCTGGCCCTCTATCTCGGAGCCGAACACATCTTCACCATGCCCGAGGCCCCGCGAACCTCCCTGATCGCCGACTACGGTGTCGACGAGCGGCGTGTGACGACCGTGGGTGCGGGGGTCAACATCGCCTATCCAAGCGACCTCGGTGAGCTGGCCCGTCCAGCCCGTTATGCGAACCGAACCATTTTGTTCGTGGCGCACCTGGGGGTCAGCGGGCACCATCACAACAAGGGCGTACCGGAGCTGCTCGAGGCGTTCGCGATCGCGCGGCGGTCGATACCGGATGCCAAGCTCGTCGTCCTCGGAGGCCGACTCGACTCTGACCCGCCCGGCGTGACGAGCGTCGGCGAGGTCAGCGATCGCGAGGAGGTGGCGAGGAGATACGCGGAGTCGGCGGTGTTCTGCCTGCCGTCGCGGTTCGAGCCGACGGGCATGTCGATCATGGAGGCGATGGCGTTCGGTCTGCCCGTGATCGGCACCCGCGTCGGCGGGATCCCGGAAGCGGTCGTCGACGGAGAGACGGGGTTGCTCGTAGCCGTTGGCGACGTGGGGCAGCTCGCGAACGCGATGATTCGCCTACTGGACAGCCCCGGCACGGCGAGGGAGATGGGGCTGCGGGGGAGAGCCCGCATCGACCGCGAGCTCAACTGGGATGCCGTCGTCGAGCGGATGCTCTCAGCGGCTTCACACCGGGGGCGAACGCCAGGATGATCGTACCCATGGCCAAGGATCGGCTCCCCGGGCTCCCCAAGGTGCGATACCTGCACGGCCGCCCCGGAGCCCATCCGGCGCACGCCCGCTTGGCGGAAGCGGTGGGCGGTGAGTTCGAGTTCGTCGACTTCAGGCTGCGATGGCAGGATCAGTCACGATCCCGGCTTCGCACCGTCGCGAGCTGGCTGGTGTGCGCGGCGACGCTGCCGCGCCGGCGCGAGCACGGCGTCTTCCTGGTCGACAACCTTCACATCTCGCCCGTGGTGATGAAGCTGCTTTTTTTGCGGCGGGATCAGAAGATCGTCGTGCACCTGGGCAGCCACACGCTGTACTTCCTCCAGTCGCATGCGTTCTCCTACCCTGTCGCCCGGCTCCACCGCTGGGCGCTGCGCAACTACGACGCGCTGCTGTGCGAAGGGGACATGGCCGCCGAGATCGCGAAGGACCTGCTCGGCGACGACTGCCCGCCGGCCTACCGCACGTTCATCGGGCCGCCGGCGGACAAGGTCGCCGGCCTGCGAAGCATCGACCCCGACCTCGAACGGCGATCGATCCTGTTCGTCGGTAGCGGGCCCGCCGAGTTCCGCATGCACTACAAGGGTCTCGACCTCATGGTGCAGGCGTTCGCGCTGGCGGCGAAGGCCGATCCGGCGCTCGAGTTTCACGTCGTCGGCGATTGGGGCGCGGACATCGTCCGACGGTGCACGGCCGGTCTGTGCGACGCGGCGACGGCGCGGATCACCTTCCACGGTCCTTCGATGGCTGTCGACGAGTGGTACCGCGCGTCGTCGATCTACCTGCATGCGGCGCGAGGCGATGCGTTTCCGCTGGCATCGATCGAGGCGATGCATGCGGGACTGATCCCGATCGTTTCGGAGTGGACCGGAACGCGTGAGATCGTCAGGCAGCTCGACCCTCGCCTGGTCGCACCTCTGGAGCCGAGCGCCATCGCGGAGCGCATCCTCTGGGTCGCGGGTCTCGATTCAAAAGAGAAGCGGGAGCTCTCGCGTCGCGGGCGGGAGCTGATCGCCCCGTACACCGCGGAGGCTGCCGACGACCATTACCGACGCACCTTCGCGATCATGTGCTCGCAGATCGGAGCCGAGGCCGGCGCGACAGGCGGCCAACCACCGCCGAACAACGCGGCGACGGTGCCTGGTTTCTGCGACGGCCATGGACGTACCGGCACGTGATCGAGATGACGCGGGCGCGCGTGCTGCCCTCTCGTCGTGCCGCAGAGCGAACCGGGCCGCAGGCGAGAGCATGGGGTCAGGCGCGCGGGATATCGCCCACCGAGGCTCTTGTGGAACTCCTCGGTCCCGGGGACTATCCGGACATCGATCAGCTCCACCCGCGCGACGTCGATGCCGCCGCGCGGCGGGTCCACACGAGCGGGTTCACGCTGGGAGGTCCGGGCAACACCCGGCTGCTGTACCACCTGGTGCGCGGTCTCGACGCGCGCGGGGTCATCGAGACCGGCGTCGCCTACGGCTGGTCGAGCCTGGCCATCCTGCTCGCGCAGCGCGACCTCGGCGGAGGCGCGCTGACGAGCACGGACATGCCCTATCCGCGCGGC